>JAMNZI010000103.1 GCA_023622385.1 Bacillota bacterium
TGGATGCGTTTAAGCTGATGTTCATCGAAGAGCCGGTATTGCCGCAAAACAACGAGGCTTTAAGGGAGATAGTGCGCTACACATCTACGCCTATTGCAACTGGAGAGAGGATGTTTTCAAGATGGGATTTTAAAAACCTTCTTATGGATGGTTATGTGGACATAATCCAGCCTGACCTTTCGCACGCCGGTGGCATCTCGGAATGCAAGAAGATCGCTTCCATGGCGGAGGCTTTCGATGTTGCCGTCGCACCCCATTGCCCCTTGGGGCCAATAGCTCTTGCTGCATGCATACAGCTTGATGCATGTACGCCCAACGTGTTTATACAGGAACAGAGCCTTGGTATACACTATAATGAGAGGAGCGATCTTCTCGATTATTTGAAGGATCCAGGAGTATTTAAATACAGTAACGGATTTGTGGATATTCCAAAAGGCCCTGGATTGGGGATTGAAATCGACGAGCAAAAGGTGCTGGAAGCAGCCAAAGAAGGGCATAACTGGAAAAATCCTGTATGGCGCAATGAGGATGGAACGGTCGCTGAATGGTAGGTGCTGTGCTTCTCGGGCCTTCAGCCGATCTACCACTTTTTCTACCAAAACTTTGTGGAGGTATTTGGGGCACCGTATAAGGTGGTAACCGATGTTGCGTACAGTTGTAGTTGATCGTTTCCATCGTTATCTGCTTGAATTGCTCGGTTGTGCTCGTATGACTCCGAAGCAAGTTGAAGAACATCTTGACGAGCTTGCCAGAACGTTTGATGCTGCTGCGGCTGTTGCAAAGACGCCATTCTTTTTTAGTAGCGACATAATGCCCATAGCACGACCTATTGCTATCGATGGAAGCCGTGAACTTATCCAAGCCGGTTATCATCGTGAAGCAGTTTTCTGGGTTGTAGCGACATTTGCACGTTGCCACAAAATTTTGACTACAGATGCTCCGGATCTCCAACAAGCATTTACTCCAGCTTTTGAAGCCATGTTAGCCGATCTAGGTATCAGTTCCAGCCGTGATATTATTCGACGTAGCCAAGATGTTATCCGCTTCCTGCCCGGGTTGTGGTCGGAGAACTCTTGTTCATGTCGAAGGAGTAGGGGCACCTATTATAGCCTCTAGAACAGAAAATTCAATTTTGGCCAGCATGGTGGAGACCCCCAGGGAGGTGACATCGATGCAATCGAAAGGCGAATTATTGAAATACTGAACCACCAAATTGACTCAGATGAAAAGCATTAGCAGAAAAGGATATAAAAAGAAGACTCTGTTAACAGATGACGGAGTCTTCTTTTTTGCATCAGCTGATGTATGTATTAGAAATTCTTGAATTTTTCCTTTTTGGCTCCGCAAATCGGGCAAACATCCGGAGCTTCTCCTGTTCCAGTATAACCGCAGACAGAACAAATATGCAAATTGTCAAGTTCCATATCCTTTCCTTGTCTAGCACTGTCTTGGGCTTGCTTAAAGAGTTCTGCATGAATCTTTTCGGCCTCAAGGGCGAAACGGAATGACCTTTCTGCTTCTTTTTCATTTTGGAATCGGGCTGCTTCAAGGTAAACGGGATACATTTGTTGTACTTCATGTAACTCTCCATCAATAGCGCCTTGCAAGTTGTCAACGGTTTTACCGACGCCAAATACGCCACCTGCCGCAACCGTATAAACGCCTTTTTGCTCACCTAATACGCGGAAATGGTTATCTGCATGAGCCCATTCTGCATAAGCAATGCCTCTAAAAAGTCTTGCGATGTTGGGCATTCCTTCCTGTTCGGCGATATCTGCCCAAATCAGATACCGCATATGTGCCATGCTTTCTCCGCTATAGGCTTGGCGTAGAAAATCTGCAGTCATGTCATTTTTGACCTTCATCCTATCCAACTCCTCTACTGATTTTTTTGTATATTATGTTACCCAAATAAGAAAGGAATATATGCATAATTTTTACCTAAGTTTCGTACAAACAGATGAAGAAAGAATGTATGAATTTTCCTAAGGTGATAAAGAACCATTTAATGCCATAATTCATCCGACTGTAAATACCATATCCTATTATGGCAATTATTTGTTGTAAATATGCATACTTAATGTTATAATAAATTTTGTTAAAAATAAAACAATGTTTGGAGGTATATTAGTAATATATTTAGGTGGTGATTTGGTTGCCAAAGGTATTAAGAGCTGACAACATGAACAAGTGCCTTGGATGCTTTACGTGTATGCTTACATGCGCTGCAGTCAACCATAATAATCATAATCTTGCTAAAAGCTCAATAAAGGTTAAGACGAGAGGAGGGCTTCAAAGCAAGTTTGCGGCAACGGTTTGTGTTGCCTGTAATGAACCTGCCTGTGCCGAGGCCTGTCCCACAAATGCTCTGGTCAAGCGCCCCGGAGGGGGAGTCAAATTAATTCGTGAAAGGTGTATTGCATGTGAAAAGTGTGTCTCGGCTTGTATAGTTGGTTCAATTCATATGGACTTTGACAGAAAAATACCGATAATATGTAGACACTGCGGAGCATGTGTGAGGATGTGTCCTCATAATTGCTTAAGCATGGAAGAGGTGAGCGAATAGATGCTGGGGAAGGATTTTATAAGGGTCTTGTATATAGACCTTGAAAACAAAAAGGCAGATATTAAGGAAAGAAAGGATTTATATAAATACTTGGGTGGAACGGGTGTGGCAGTAAAGCTTTTAGAAGAAAACATGAAAAGGGACCTTCCTCCGCTTCATGAACAGCAGCCGATCATAATCTCAATCGGGCCGCTTTCTACAATATTTCCTGTTGTAACAAAGGTAGTTGCAACGTTTATATCGCCCCACACGGGTGAGTATGGTGAAAGCCATGCTGGCGGGAGGCTGGCCATGGCGATGCGAAATGCAGGGTATGATGCCATTGTTGTCACAGGTAAGGCACAAAAACCAACTTATCTTTTAATAACCGATAAGAATATAGAGTTTAAAGATGCCCGTGCGATGTGGGGTCTTGATATCGAAGAAGTTGGTAGGGTGGTTAGAGAAAGAGAACCAGGGCCGGGCAAAAGAAGCATTATAAGAATTGGCAAAGCTGGAGAAAACCTTGTTACGTATTCATGTGTCAATGTTGATACTTACAGGCACTTTGGAAGGCTGGGTATGGGTGCGGTATTTGGCAGCAAGAACTTAAAGGCTATGATAATCATGGGAGAGAGGGATTTGCCCATTTCCAACTTAAAGGAATACTTTAAAACCTATCAGGAGATATATAAAAAGGCAACCCAAACCGATGCCATGACTAAGTATCATGAGCTTGGAACGCCCTTGAATATAAAGGTTCTGAATGCCATAAATTCTCTGCCCACCAAAAATCTTTTGCAGTCAACTTTTGAGCATGCGGATGAGATATCGGGGGAGACGTTTGCGGAGAAAAATCTGATAAGAAAGGTTTCATGTACAGGCTGCCCGATAGGATGCATTCATATAGGACAGTTTAGAAGGGAATTTGACAAAGGATATGAATATGAATCCATAGCTGTTTCATATGATCATGAACTCGTTTATGCTCTCGGCAGCCTGCTTGGGATAAGAACCAGCGATGAGGTGTTGGAGATAATCGAAGAGGTAGAGCTTGCAGGACTTGATGCAATGACGACGGGTGTCGTACTGGCATGGGCAACCGAAGCTCTCCAAAAAGGGCTTGTGACAAAAGAAGATACTTTGGCAGACCTTGAATTTGGTAATACCAAGGAGTACATCAAGGCCATTGATTATATTGCAGACAGGGTGAACGAGTTTTATTACACCATTGGAAATGGTCTGAATGAAGCTGTAAAGAAATACGGCGGACAGGAGTTTGCGCTGCTGTATGGTGGAAATGAAATGGCGGGCTATCATACGGGGTATGGTTTTGCACTGGGCCAGACAGTTGGAGCAAGGCATTCGCATCTTGACAATGCAGGATATTCATACGACCAGAGCGCAAAGGAGCTCAAGGATGAGGAAATAATCAACTATGTGATAAAAGAGGAAAAGGAAAGAAATGTCTTAACATCACTTTGTATTTGCTTGTTTGCGCGAAAGGTATATGACAGGCCCACTATTTTGAAGGCTCTGAATTCTATCGGTATTGACTGGACGGATGAAGACCTAACAAGATTGGGAGATGATATATTCTTCACAAAGCTAAAGATAAAGAAAGAACTTGGTTATTCCCTTGAAAATTACAAGTTCCCGAAAAGGGTATTTGAGACGCCCACCCTGTGGGGAAGGATGGACGAGGAGAGGTTAAATAGGCTTTTGAAGATGTATATAGATAGGGTGGAGAAGGAATATGAGGATTGGAGTAGAGGTCAATGATTTTTTTAAAATTTACGGCGGCAAAACTGGAAAATTTGAGATGGAGATTGACATGGGGTTTAATGTGCAAAAGTTGCTTCAAAAGTTGAATATACCCCAGGACAGGGTTGGTTTTGTAATCGTAAATCAAAAAAGGGTGGACTTTGATTACGTCTTTTCGGAAGGCGATGATGTGCATATTTTGCCTTTTGCGACTGGAGGATAATACTTAAATGGAAAAAAGATATATGAAAAACATTGGTACGCTTACCTGTGAAGGGCAAAATAGGCTGCTTGAAACGACCGCTGCCGTGGTTGGTGCAGGGGGGATAGGTGGATTTTTAATAGAAGGGCTGGCACGCCTTGGAGTGAACAAGATCATAGCAGTCGATATGGATGTATTCGATGAGACAAACTTGAACAGGCAGATTTTATCCAATGTTAACAATTTGGGTAAGTGCAAGGTTTTTGAAGCTGAAAAAAGGGTGAAGGAGATAAATCCAAGCGTGCATTTTCAGCCCATCAGCCAAAAAGCCTGTTTAGAGAATCTTCAAAGTTTTTTGGGTGAAGCCGATTATATATTTGATGCAACGGATAATATTGACATAAGAAAGGTTCTTTCGAGGTTTGTGCAAAACACCGGCAAAATTTTGATTCATGGTGGATGTGCGGGATGGTATGCACAGATTGCCATAATAACAAAATATACATCATCTATAGAAAGGCTTTTTGGAGGTGCCAGTGCCCAGGGGGCCGAGAAATTGCTTGGGAACCCGGTATTTGCACCGATGCTGACGGCAGCCCTTGAGCTTTCCGAGTTCTGTAAGCTTATATCAGGTAAGGGAGAGCCTCTTGTAGGTAAATGCATGGTTGTCAATCTTTTGACAAACGAATACAGGGTTTTTGAATTTTGAATGTCTTTCCGAGCCATTGGAGCCTAAGGAGGAAAACTCAGGGTTTTCCTTTATGGTGCTTTGGCCGATAGGGTGCAGTTTGTGGGAAACCGCTGCGCCTCCCGCTTTGGAAAGGAAGGACGGCAGAAAAGGGATACTCTTTTGCCTTTTCAAAGCGGAGAGTATCCCTTTTTTAGTTGCAACTCAGAATGGAGACTTCATCTTCTGTAAGCGGGAGATGAACTGTCTGAAAGAAAGTATCTGGCAAATGTTTGTGTTGTCAGATAGTCAATATGGATATGTGGACCACCATGTAAGAATAAGGGTACTCGACCTGGGAGTCAGCATGCACATTTGATTATGTATGTAAGCTACCCAGTTTTTTTGAAGCTCATACCCCTATGGTAGATGGTGGTTTACTGCAAATGAGAATATGTACAATTTTAAAGAGGGGGTAATTTGGCAATGAAAAAGTATGCGATGTTGCTATTGACGTTGGCCGTATTATTTACAGGTTGTCAAAGTCTAAAGCCTGCAACTAGATTGGAGATCGCTACCACCACAAGCATATATGACAGCGGTTTTTTGGATTTTGTATTTCCATCCTTTGAGGACGATTACGGGATAAAGCTTAATTTTATTTCTGTTGGCAGTGGGCAAGCAGTTAAGATGTTTAGAAATAAAGACGTCGACGGGATAATCATTCACGAGAAATCCTTTTTGGATGAGCTATTGCAGGAAAAGTATATAAATGGGTATATTCCTTTGGTTTATAACCGTTTTATACTTGTTGGGCCTAAAGATGCCAGGAATTTGTTTGAAAATGCCGGTTCCATTCAGGAGGCCTTTTTGATAATCAAAGACAATAATTTGCCATTTGTGTCTCGCGCTGACAATTCGGCGACTTATATAAGGGAACTTGAGATATGGGATTTGGCGGGAACTCAGCCCGATTTCGATGGCTATATAAAATCGGGACAGGGCATGGGCATGAGCTTGAACCTTGCGAATGAAAAACGTGCTTTTATCCTCACTGATGAAGCTACTTTTTATAAGATGAAAGATAAGCTGGATAGCTTGGATGTAATTTATCAGAACGCCGATGAAGAGGTTTTGATTAATATTTACTATTTTGCCCTTTCTTCTGCAAGGGAGGAGGCGCCGGTTTTTGAGAAATTTTTTAAGGGTAGCAATTTTAAGGCGCTGGTTGAAGGGTTTAATCAGAAGTACTTTAAAAATCAGGTTTATAAATTGTGTGAATAGTTAAAAACAGCATTGAGGTAAGGGCAATGGTGGGCAATATTGTCATATCAACGCTTGTTGTATGTATTCCGTCAACTTTGATTTCAATACTGCTTGCGGTACCGATGGGATATATCCTCAAAATAAAAAGGTTTAAAGGGCGAAAATTTGTAATTAGGGCGGTGTATACCCTGTCGGGCCTACCACCGGTTTTAGCGGGGCTTGTGGTCTATATAATGCTTTCTAGTAAAGGACCGCTTGGCTTTTTGGATATCCTCTTTACCAAATGGGCTATGATTATTGCCCAGGTGATTTTGATAGTGCCCATCGTAATACTGTATACTTTGTCGGGCCTTAAAAATATCTTTGTGCTGCTGGATAACCTTGACTACCTGGATATAAAAGGCAAGACAAGATATCTCATTATGCTACGGGAGTATTCACGGGAATTGATCTATGCGTCGATATTGGGGCTCTCTCGTGCAATCTCCGAGGTCGGAGCGGTGCTCATTGTGGGTGGCAACATCGAAGGCGAGACGAGAATACTGACAACGGCTATAATCCATGAGGTCTCAAAGGGTGAGTTTTCTCGTGCGCTTTTGCTGGGCCTGGTTCTACTTGCCATTTCTTTTGGCTTTAATACAGCTTTACAGGTATTGCAGGGTGATATAGTTGATTGAGGTAAAGAAAGTCGAAAAATATATAGGGAATAAGCTGCTGTTTTACTGTGAAAGTTTAAAGTTTGAGAAAAGAGGTTTGTACATCATAAAAGGACCAAACGGCTGTGGCAAGACCACTTTTTTAAGAATGCTGTTTGGCAAGGATAAGGATTTTAAGGGTATGATAAAAAATACATTTAAGAAAAAAGTTATGCTTTCGCAGCAGCCCTATTTTTTCAAAGGAAACGTGCTTTATAATTTATCGTTGGGCATAAAACACAGTGGTCTTGCTAAGGCTCAAGAGGTTTTAAATAAATTTTCAATTAACCCTAATGCCGATATTGCTTCGCTTTCGCTGGGGCAAAGACAGCTTGTTGCCTTTCTGAGGGCGTTTTGCATTGATTCGGAGGCATTGTTTTTGGATGAACCCGACACATACCTGGATACCCGGGTCAAAAACTTTATATTTGAACTAATATCCCAGGATTCAAATCAAAGATGTGTAATAGCGGTAACCCATGATCCCACAATAGCTGTTTCGGCCAAGACCATTTGGTTTGAAGGTTGCCAGATGAAATCTTAGATGTGCGATGTGAGTTCATAATGGCGTAGAACCCTGCATCCGCTCGAGATGGGTTTTATATATTTTGAGACTTCTGCTTGTTTAAAGAAGTGAATAGAAATGGGTGATGGAGGATGAAGGTTTTTAAAACCGATTCTGAGGTGCTGGGTATTTTGCACAAGGAGTTTTCGGATTTTATTTTGAGCACCGAAATAGTGCCGCTGTATGATGCGGCAGATAGAATTAGCGCAAGGGATATTGAAGCAAACATGGATGTTCCGCATTTTAACAAGTCAACGGTTGACGGATACGCAGTTAGATGCCAAGAAACATTTTCGGCAAACGACGAGAATCCGGCTGTTTTCAGTCTCATTGGGGAGGTCAAAACTGGGGAGCTGCCAGATTTTGAGATAAAAGAAGGCCAGGCGGCAAGAATTTTTACAGGTGGTGCCGTTCCGGCGGGTGCTGATGCGGTGGTTATGCTTGAGAATACCGTTGAGCAGGAGGGCAAGGTTTTTGTTTTCAAGCCGGCAAGGCCCAACGAGAACATTTTAAAAAAGGGTGAAGACGTAAAAAAAGGCTATACAGTTGTGAATAAGTACCAGAGATTGAGGGCACCTCAAATCGGTGTTTTGGCAGCGGTGGGCCACAAAGAAGTTGAGGTTTTCTCAAAGCTCAAGGTGGGAATTATTTCAACGGGTGACGAGATAGTCACGCAGGATGAAAAGCTGGAAGGTGCCAAAATTTATGATGTGAATTCGTATACGCTTTATTGTGCATTAAAGCAGGAATATGCCGTTCCCAAGATGTACGGGATTGTAGGGGATGATTATGAGGCTCTTGTGGGCGTGCTTACAAAAGCCGTTTCGGAAAATGACATTGTGCTGATATCTGGCGGTAGTTCGGTTGGAACGTATGACAACACGCTAAAGGCCATTCAAAGTTTGAATGAGGCCAGGATTCTGGTTGACGGAATTTCCATAAAGCCGGGGAAACCCACCATTATAGCAAAAGCGGGCAATAAAGCAGTGTTTGGGCTTCCGGGGCATCCGGTGTCATGCTTGTTTATATTTAAATTCTTTGTTAAAAAGCTGTTTGATATCCTGCTGCATCAGCAGGATACAGCCAGTAAGGTTTTGGCTAAGATGAAATCGGGTTTTGCTATTTCAAGCGGTAGGACCGAGTTTGTATTTGTAAGGCTGATTTATTCGGATGAGATTTTGGCAGAACCTTTATATGGAAAATCCGGCTCGATAAATCTTTTGAACAATGCATCGGGGTATGTCAAGATTGATGCAACCAGGACGGGTTTGAAACCAGGGGATTTGGTTGAGGTGACGCTGCTGTGAAAGATTATCATTTTTCTGCTGTATTGCCCGATGTGGCAAGGGATAACGTTGAAAAAATCTTGAAGGAATATTTGGTTCTAGAAAAAGAAGCAATTTCAATCTATGAAGCCGGTAATCGTTTCGCCTCCCAGGATTATTTTTCGGTAAATACCTCTCCCCCTACTGATGTTGCCGCCATGGACGGGTATGCCGTAAATGCGCAGGAAACTTATGATGCTACCGATGTACAGCCCAAGGTAATTCAAGACTTTGAAATTGTTCAAACTGGACACGGCTTAAAAAACTTTGACGCTGTTGTACCGTTTGAAGAGGTGCAAAAAGAGGATGGCGGGATAAAGATTTTTCAAAGCTATTATCCGCGCCAGAATGTTCGGTCAAAAGGTGAGGACATACAAAAAGGCCAGGCGATAGTGAAAAAGGGAGAGGTGCTTACCGAGTTTGACCGGGTGTATTTGAAGGTGGGAGGATACAGGGAAGTTGAGGTTTATAAAATGCCAAAGCTTGCTTTTATGCCAACCGGCGATGAGCTTGTGGATGTGATCGAAAGGGAAAACCAGCTTGTAGAATTTAACTCGGTGCTGTTTAGTAATCTATTAAAGAAATATGGATTTGATGTAAGCATTTTTGGGCCAGCACCCAACGATATTACCGAACTTACAAACAGGATAGAAATGCTTTCAGAAAAATTTGACGTCATATTTGTAAATGCCGGGTCGTCAAAGGGGGATAAGGATCTAACGGCTGAGGCCGTTTCCAGGATTGGAGAGGTTATTGTGCACGGTGTGGCAATAAAACCCGGCAAACCAACCATTATAGGTAGGGTAAACAAAAAGCTTGTCATGGGGCTTCCCGGATACCCCGTTTCGATGTTTTTTGCCGTAAAGGAGTTATTTTTAAAGTCGTTTTTTAATGCTTATGGCTTAAACCCAAAGCCAAAAACGCTTTTAGCGGTGCTTGAAAGAAGGCTTTTTTCTGACATGGGGGTTGAAGAGTATATCAGGGTGAGCATAGAAAACGATAAAGGCAAGAATTTGGCCAGGGTTTTAAAAAGAGGGGCAAGCGTGATATCAAGCTTAAGAAGGGCAGATGGATATATAGTGATTCCCGTTAATGTGGATTTGCTGGAAGAGGGAAGCCTTGTTGAGGTTAATTTGATCTAATAAGGTGATAGGAAAATGCGAGATGGATTCTTGAGGAAAATCGAATATTTGCGGCTTTCAATAACCGAGAGGTGTAACTTGTTCTGCAGGTACTGCAGAACAAGGGATGTATGTGCTTCTGATACTGATGGCAGGGAGCTCACAAAGGAAGATGTGTGCAGGATCATTTGCGCCTTTAATAAGCTGGGCATACAAAAGCTCAGGCTTACCGGCGGCGAACCTTTTTTGAGGGATGATATATTTGACATAATAGACTTTGCGTATGATTTAGGAATACAAAATATAAACGTTACCACCAACGGCTTTTTACATGATGATTGTATTAAGGGGATTATTGAGAGCAAGCTAAGCGGCGTCAATATTTCTCTTGACACATTGAACAGACAAAAATACCGCCAATTAACCGGTGTGGATGGGCTGGATGTGGTGATAAATGCCATTCAAACGTTGTCGAGGTTTAAGAGGGTAAAGCTCAATACAGTTTTAATGAGAACGGTAAATTTTGATGAGGTGGAAAGTTTAATTTTGTTTGCCAAAAACAACAATGCCGTCATCAGGTTTATTGAGCTCATGCCCATAGGCGTGGCAACCCGGATTTTTGAGAAGGAGTTTGTAAGCACGCAGGACGTTTTGAAAAGGTTTAAACATTTTGAAAGAATCGATGACCGTGAAAAATCTGTTGCAAAATACTATTACATTAAGGATTTTGACAGCGCTGTAGGTTTTATAAATGCGGTGTCGGATCATTTTTGCAGCCAGTGTAATAAGGTGAGGGTCTCATCAAAAGGTATCCTTTATAACTGCCTTTTCGATGAAAATGGGTTTGACCTTAAAGGGCATATTGGTTCAGAAGATGTTTTGGCTGAGAAGATCCAGCAGTTTGTTATGCAAAAAAAATTCATAAGGAGCGCAACCACAAACTTAATGATGTTTAAGATAGGGGGTTGAGAAACAATGGATTTTTCTCATTTAAACGGTGAGGGCTTGCCGCAGATGGTTGATGTATCCCAAAAGGATGTAACGCAGAGAGTTGCAAGGGCAAGCGGCAGAATATATGTAGGGGATAAGGTTATGGCTGCAATACAGAATTCCGACATCCCAAAAGGAGATGTGTTTACTACCGCAAAGCTTGCCGGGATAATGGCTGCAAAGAGGACAGCGGAGCTTATTCCGCTTTGCCATAATATATTCTTATCATACATTGATATTTTGTATTCCGTAAACGAGGAGCAGGGTTATATTGAGGCCACATCCGAGGTAAGGACCAGCGCCCAGACCGGGGCCGAGATGGAAGCAATTACTGCTGTTTTGATATTTCTAGAGACGATATACGATATGTGCAAGGCATTAGAAAAAAACATGGTAATAACCGATGTGAGGGTAATAGAGAAAAAGGGTGGGAAGTCGGGTGATTGGTCGTTTGACAACATGTTTGGCAAAAGTGATAAAGGATTGGGCAGGGTTGTTTCAATTAACATAAGCAAGCAAAAGGGTACATCCAAACAGCCGGTAAACGAAGCGGTATTAATTCAGGATTTTGGAATAGAGGGGGATGCTCATGCAGGAGCAGGACACAGGCAAGTAAGCCTGCTTGATGTTTCCAGCATAAGGAAGATGGAGAAGTACGGATTAAAGGGCCTTTGTTTTGGGAAGTTTGCTGAGAACATTACAACCGAGGGGCTTGATTTGAGTAAAATTGATATTGGTACAAAACTCAAAATTGGGGATGACGTGGTGCTTGAGATAAGCCAGATAGGTAAAAAATGTCATGGGGATGGTTGCGAGATAGCCAGGACGGTAGGAGTCTGCATAATGCCCAGAGAAGGCCTGTTTGCCAGGGTATTGCAAGGCGGCAGGGTAAAGGTAGGAGATCCTATAAAGGTTTTATATTAGGTATTGCCTTTTAAGGCGCACACTTTTTCAAGCGAAACTAAATAGTATTTTGCTAGGAGTTGCTTGCGCCGCACTCCTTTTCATTTTCAAGAAGGATGTTTAATCCATGTTCCAGAACGGGAAGTACCGCCTGGATACACTCTGCTGCGGCTTTTGGTGACCCAGGAAGGTTTATTATGAGGCTATTTTTATATATCCCTGAAATGCCGCGGGAAAGATAGCTTCTTTTGGTTATCTTTCCCGTTTCATATCTGATAAGCTCAGATATTCCGGGTGTCTGTTTCTCTATCACCTCAAGAGTTGCTTCGGGTGTTATATCCCTTTGATAAAAACCTGTGCCGCCGGTTGTCAGAATAAGGTTTGCCCCGGCCTTAGCTGCTTCAATTATAGCCTCTTTTATTTGCTGTTTTTCATCAGGCACTATTTTATAGTAGACATTTAAAAACCCTTGAGTTTGCAGCATATTGATTAGTTCTTTGCCGCTTAGGTCTTCTCGTAGACCTTGCGAGCATTTATCAGAACATGTTATTACCGCAAAAGTAAAACTCATTTTAATTCCTCCTTGTCATTTTACCGTTTCTTAAGTACATTTATAAATAGATCAGGGACTTTCGGTATTATTTCTTATTGCCACGTTATACAACCAAATTCGACTATTCTAAGATGAGGATAACTTGCTCAAAATATAAGGCCTCCGGGAATCCCCGGAAGCCTTTTTGTGTGGCGGAGAGAGAGGGATTCGAACCCTCGGTACCCCTTTTTTAGAGGTACACACGATTTCCAGTCGTGCGCCTTCGACCACTCAGCCATCTCTCCGTGTCGAATATTACTCCTGGCGCTTTTATAGTATACCTCGTAATATCCAAAAAATCAAGAGGAGAATTTTATATGTCTGGTGAATTATTTGCCTCCAAACAATGGATATTTCTGTAAAATTGTAAGAATTTTTATATTGCAAACGATGTAGCAGGATAGTATAATTAATATGCCAGAGGGAATACTACCTCTGTCTTGGTTAGCTTAAATTGTCAAATTTGCCGTGCTAGACGGGGAGTTAGCGGTGCCCTGTAACCCGCAATCCGCTATAGCGGGGTCGAATTCCTGCTGGAGGTTTGCACCTGTAGGGCCTGGGATCGAATAAGATACGAGGATGACTGGGTCCTGTGCAACGAAGCTCTACGAACCCTGTCAGGTCCGGAAGGAAGCAGCAGTAAGTAGATGTTTTTCGTGTGCCGCAGGGTAGCCTGGTCGGAGTAAACTGTTCGGTTCCCGCCTGTAGGTGTTAAATCGAAGGCAGGTGCACGGCATTACCATTAAAATAAGCTGCGACTCAAGTCGCAGCTTATCTATTTTTTGGCTACATTTTACGGCTGTTTATGTTATAATAGATTAAGCTTAATGGCGAGCGTAGTTTTACGTATATTGACCCCTTTATAGGGGATACCTATAAAGGGGATACCTATAAAAATGCTGCATTCGAAATTATGTGGTTTGTAAAGCTTCCTAGGCCTAAATTTTTTCAGGTAAGTTTATCTCACAAGGAGAGCGGGTGAGCAGTTTGGCTTATACGGCATTGTATCGTCAGTGGCGGCCTGAAACCTTTGATGAAGTGGTGGGACAAGATGCTACTGTACGCATACTTAAAAATCAGATAAGGAGTAACCGCATTGCCCATGCCTATCTATTTTGTGGTTCACGGGGTACGGGCAAGACCAGCACGGCCAAGGTGTTTGCAAAGGCCGTTAATTGTATGAATCCAATAGACGGCAATCCATGTCTTAAATGTGAAGCATGTCAAAAGCTTTCAACGGGTAGCAGCATGGATATAATTGAGATAGATGCTGCTTCCAACAATGGGGTGGATGAGATAAGGGAACTGCGGGATAAAGTGAAGTATCCCCCTGTGGTAGGACGTTATAAGGTATATATCATAGATGAGGTGCACATGCTTTCAACCGGGGCTTTCAATGCCTTGCTCAAAACGCTGGAGGAGCCTCCGGAGCATATAATATTTATACTGGCTACCACAGAACCGCATCGGCTGCCAGCCACTATTCTGTCTAGATGCCAGAGGTTTAACTTCAAGAGGATAGCCAACAAATCGATTGTGAGCAGGATGGCAGACATAGCAAGCCGAATGGGGGTACAGGTTGAAATGGAGGCTTTATATACCATTGCCCGGTGGGCAGAGGGCAGTATGAGAGATGCTTTGAGCCTTTTAGACCAGTGCATAGGCTTTTGCGGTGATACTGTTTCCAATGAAGACGTGCTGGCAGTACTGGGAACGGCGGACCAAGGATTTGTCTTTGCTGTGGCGGATAATATAATAGAAGGAAATGTTGCTGAATTGTTTTATCAGGTTGAACAGCTCATAAACGATGGGCGAGATGTAAGCGTATTTTTGAAAGATTTGATAAACCATATGAGAAATTTATTGGTGGTAAAAGTATGTAATGATGCTATGCAGCTGTTGGATGTAGGCGAAGATACCTTTAAAGCTTATGTGCAGCAGGCCAAGAAGGCCAGCCAGGAAAGGTTAACAAGGGCTATAGATGTCTTGTGCAGTGCGGATTCCGAGATGAGATGGAGCTCCCAGCCTAGGATTTTGTTGGAGATGGCTCTGGTGAAGATTTGCAGGCCTGAGCAAGAGGTGACGTTGGATGCCCTGCTGGACAGGGTGGCAAAGCTGGAGCAGCAGATAGAGAGCGGTGTAGTGGTCAAACAGGCATCGCCTTCTAAAAAGGGTAATACAAGGGCTGCAAATAAGCCTCAAGCGGTTGAGAAAAATATCGTCACAGGCTCAAAAGGGGAAGAAAAGAGCGACAACCATAATGAAGATGCAGCATGTGTCTGGGGAGAGGTACTGGAAGTTATAAAGAAGGAGCGTATAGCATTGTATGGATTTCTGAAGGATTGCGGGTTTAGCCTCGACGAAAAGGGCATGGCAGTCTTAAGCTTTTCCCCAGATCAACAGTTTTTCATGGAATCTATAAACAGGGAGGAAAATAGAAGCTTCGTTGAAAAAGTCATTGAAAGGGTGATAGGAAAACAGGTAAAGGTTAGGTGTGTTTTGGCTGCTCAGGGGCATACTAGCGATGGGGTAAAAGGAAATTCTCAGAATGATGATATACTAGAGAAAGCCATAGATATATTTGGCGCGGATTTTGTGGAAGTAGTTGATGATTGATGGGAAAGCCAATATAATAGAAAAAAGGATTGTGTTTATGCGAGTGAAAAAGGAGGAGTAAGATTATGGCAAGAGGTGGATTCCCGGGCGGTTTTCCTGGTATGGGCAATATGAACCAACTTATGAAACAGGCCAAAAAGTTGCAGGAGCAGATGGCAAAGCTTCAGGAAGAACTGGAGCAAAAGACGGTTGAAGCTTCGGCTGGCGGCGGAGTGGTTACCGTTGTGGCCAACGGGAAAAAGGAGATTGTGGAGGTAAAGATTGCTCCGGAGGCTGTAGACCCTGATGATGTTGAAATGCTTCAAGATCTTATACTGGCGGCAGTGAATGAGGCCTTAAGGCGGGCAGAGGAGATGGTGCAGGAAGAGATGGGCAAGTTAACGGGAGGTTTATCTATACCCGGCCTTTTCTAGTAAAAGCTGGTGAGAATTTTATTTTAGCTTTTGAATGGAAGACATATAGGCTGAGTGATGAGCGTTTTTGGCGTTGCTAGTAAAGTTGATAAATGAGGTATATAATATTTATTTGTACGGATTGTAAAGGATATAAGCGAGTTTAAGGATTTATCGGGATGCGTTTTATAGAGAAAAACGGAAGAAAGATTTGAGCGAGGTAATGGTATGGACTACTACATTGAACCCATTGCACGGCTTATTGGTGAATTGTCTAAACTGCCGGGCATAGGCAATAAAACCGCCCAACGGCTGGCTTTTTATATAATAAACATGCCTGATGACCAGGTGGGCCAGCTTGCCAGCGCTATTGCTGAAGTTAAGAGCAAGATCAAGTATTGTTCTGTTTGCCAAAATATCACCGATGTGAATCCCTGCAGGATATGTTCCAATCCCCAAAGGGATCCTTCCGTAATCTGTGTGGTGGAGGATCCGCGGGATGTAATTGCTATGGAAAAGACGCGGGATTTTCACGGCCTTTATCATGTGCTTCATGGTGTAATATCCCCTATGAACGGTATAGGACCCGATGATATAAGGATAAAGGAGCTCATTGCGCGAGTAAGCGGCGATGGAGTTAAGGAAGTTATACTGGCTACCAACCCCGATGTGGAAGGCGAAGCGACGGCTGTGTATATCTCAAAGCTGCTTAAGCCCATGGGTATAAAAGTTACCCGTATTGCCCATGGTTTGCCGGTTGGTGGAGATCTGGAGTACGCCGATGAGGTTACGCTGTCGAAAGCCCTGGAAGGCCGGCGTGAGATGTAGTCGATGCGGTTGTTGTTGTGCATTTCAAAAAAACTCGTGTTACTTAAAAGAAAGTCGTGTCAGGAGAAAGGGTTAAGGGATAAGTGATGCAGACACTTATCCCTTTTTCCTTGATCCTTGATCCAAGTTTTTTCAATTTTGCCACGACAATTTTTTATTTTTTTGAGCACATTTGAGGAACAAAAGTGACAAACAATTT
>JAMNZI010000072.1 GCA_023622385.1 Bacillota bacterium
CCGGGCATTGAAAATGGTGAATTACCGACGGAGTACGCAAAGGAGATAAAGTCAGCAAGCTATATTCCGGTAGATATTTTTAACAAATGGATACGCGGGGAATTGCTGGACTTTGAGGCTTTAAAAGATTCACAGAAGGAACTTAAGAGGCACATAAGGATAAATGTAAGGCCGCGCGTAACGGTTGATAGGGTACGCTGCGATACCACCCTCTATTTTGAAGGGAGCACCTTTTACAGGCGCGGCCAAGCGGGGTTGTACTTCCTATTACAATGCGGCGAAAGAGAATGGGAAATGATAAAGAAAGCATTTGTTTTCCTGCAGGAGGAAGGGATAGGCGGGGAGAAGTCCTTAGGATACGGGAAGTTTAAGGTAGAGTTTTTGGAAGAGTTTGAGTTGCCATCAATCGATGATGGTGAAAGGTATGTCTCCCTGTCGCTTTACTATCCGCAAAGCTGCGATGAGATAAAAGATGCGGCTTTGTCATATCAGTTGGTTCAGCGGTGTGGGTGGTCAATAATAGAGGGAATACATGCGCTGCAGAAGAAGGTGCTCATGTTCGCCGAAGGATCGGTGTTTGCTAGAGAAGTACAGGGGGATATCATTGATGTGTCGCCCCTTAAGAGTGCCCATCCTGTTTACAAGTATGGCAGAGCTTTTCTTGTGAAGGCGAGGTGATCTCTTGAAGAAGCGCGTAAAGCTTACGGTGCTGTCGCCCGTATTTATTGGCGATGAAAAAGGTGAGCGCTCACCCCTTGAATACTATTTGGAACAGAATGCGTATGTATATGTCATTTCTGAGGATAGGTTGTTAAAGGCGCTTAAGGAGAGCAATAGGCTGAAGGATTTTTTAACCTATCTTGAGCAGGAGAATTGGCCGAGCATGAACAGGTTTTTCCGCCAACTGGGGCCGCAGCAGAATTCTGTGCTCAGGAATGCAACCTTACGTAAAATTAAGACGGGAGTTTCCAACTTGAGCAATTTGCGGCTCCATATAATGGATCCCGTGACGGGGGAGCCATATGTACCGGGAACGTCGATAAAGGGCAGCTTGCGCATTGCTTTACTGTATTATCTGGCTTCAAAGGATGCGGATAATTTTATAAATAGGGTGGGACAAGCTGTTGATAGGGAAAGAAATAGGGAGAGAGCGGGCAAAAATATCGATACAGCTTATTTTCAACGATACAGGATTGTGGAGGATAACCGCTCAGGTGGTAACCCACGGAATGACATTTTGAGGATGCTAAAAGTATCCGATGCCTTTGCAGCCATACAAAGCCGTACAGATTATATCTCGGAAGTTTATCAGGTAAAGGTTGTCAGCTTAAACAATGACAACGGAGGATACCATTTCAGCAGGGTTGGCAATAGGGAGATAAACATATACATTGAGGCCATACAGCCGGGTATGCAGTTTGAGTTTGATATCGATATAGATGAGTTTCTTGAGAATATATTCAAGAGCTACGGGTTTAATGGTAAATTGGACGAGCAGCTCATGCAGGCACTCGGGTTAAAATACGGAAACCTGCTTGATGAGGAGAGGAGCTTTTTTGAAAAAGCGGGTTTAAGAGCAATGGTTGATTACTGTGACAAGCTTAAGAAAAGCGGTGCCAACTTCAGGTTGGGTTGGGGAAGCGGTATGCTCAATACCACCGCAGCGCTGTTGCTGCCTGACGAAGTGAGGAGGAAGATAAGAGGACGTTATTTCAAACCGAGAAATAATGCTGTCTTCCCGCAGTCCAGGAAGGTTGTGGTAAGCGGTAACGGAAGCGTTGCCCACATGATGGGTTGGTGCAAATTGGAGTTCGTATAAAGCAAAATGCATATGAACGAAAACTGTTTAATTCTTTAAAGGGGGGATCGGATGTATGGGTAAGAAGGTGCTTTTTTCTTTTGTGGGGGAACAGGACCCCGTCTCTCAAAATACGCAGGAAGAGGGTTCGATTGTAACGCTTTACAGGCATATAAGGCCGGATTACGTATATCTGTTCCCCACGGCGAAAGCCGTTGGGAGGCCGAGCGACACGGAGGGCAATGCAAGGGAGACCGAAGAGTGGATAAAGCAGCTAGTAGATCCCAATGCGTCAATTTTTATAAGGCCTCTGTCGTTTAATCCCGCGTCATATGAGGAGATACTCGATGTAATGTACAGGGAGATACCTTTGGTGTTAAATGAGCTTAAATCTCAGGAAGAGGATTTTGAAATACACCTTAACTGTTCCTCGGGTACGCCGCAGCTTAAGAGTACCTGGCTTATATTGACTCACGGCAGGTACATTCCCAATCCACATCTGTGGCAGGTAAACAATCCGAAGCACGTCAGCCCGGAGGAGCGGGTAAAAGAAATAAAGGTGGACTTTATAGAGGAAAATGCTACCATTGATCGTATGATTAAATATGCTAAAACAGGGTTGTTTGGGGTTGTTGCAACGGAAGCGTTGAGACTGAAGGATATATCGGTGAATTCCAGTCAAAAGTACAGGGCTCAATTAATTTTTGATATATTTTCGGCTTATGAAAAATGGGACCTTATAAAATATAGAGAGGCATATGAAAAGCTGTCGAAGGTATGCAGAGAATATCAGGGAAGCAGGGATTTGCAAGAGACTCTGGAAATACTTGAGAGGCAGAAAAAGTACTTATACCATCTGCAAAGCGAACAGGAAAAGGAGACCATGTATAACATCGTTGATATATATTTCAATGCCAGGAGGAGATTCCAAAGGCTGGATTACACCGAAACCCTTGCGAGATTTTGGAGGGTGTACGAAGGCATTCTCTACTTTTATTTGAGGGAATGCTACAAAATAGAACCTTCTAATTTAAATCAAAGTGCCGATAAAAGTAAAGTGCGAGGACTCATCGGTTTTCTTAATATGAACAATGCGAACGTACCAATGGGTATATACAATGCCGAAAGGGCATTACTCGAGCATTTTGAAGATAAGGCTTTTAAGAGAATTATGGAAGAACTGGTGGAGGTAGAGCGAGGTATTTCAAAGGAAAGAAAAAGGATGAAGGATGCTTTGACGGAGCTTCGGGAGAAACGAAACCACTCTATCGTGGCTCACGGCATGCAGCCGGTGGAAAAGATGGATGCTGAGAATGCCATGATGCTGTGTGAAAAGCTTTTGGAAAGAATAATTTTATCGAAGGAAGAGTTTGATCTAAAACAATATCCCTTTAAAGAAGAGGAGTATATGGCAGTATTGAAGGATATATTGAATTTAAGCTGAAAATTTTGTCGTCGATCTCCTAGGTTTTTTGCACTACTGGAGGTCGACGACAAAAAAGGGTGCTGTCATACTCTGAAAACCGCATTTCATCTTCATTTTTTTACGATTTTTTGACCCATTTATAGGGGACTGAAACAAATAACCCCATACTCTACAATAAGAAAAATCAGAACGTTTTTGACACATTTATATGGGACGTAAACCTTCCATTATTTTTATTTTAT
>JAMNZI010000128.1 GCA_023622385.1 Bacillota bacterium
GAGGCTGCGATCTGTAAAGAGCATATACGCTGGCAATCCTGCGATCGTGCCCTGGTATGACAGCCGGCGCAATTGGTTAATTGCTTTCGCAATCGTAAACCTTGTCCTGGGAGGTGTGATTGGTGTCTTCCTGGTCGCATTCGATTGGTGGATGAGAGACTATGTTTTGAGGAATAGGGCAGTATTTGAAGGGTCCCCCTCTCAATCGGCTTGATTAGAATTGACGTGATGATATGCTACTGACTTTTTCGGAAAGGAGGCGGTTTGTTGCCGGTTTACAAAGATGAAGAGAGAAAAACGTGGTATGTCTGGTTCCGCTACAAAGACTGGGCCGGCGTTGTGCGTCAGCACAAGAAGAGAGGCTTTCAGAAGAGATCTGAAGCTGTCCAGTACGAGCGAGACTTTCTAAAAAAGCAAAGTGGCAGCTGTGATATGAGCTTCGGCTCTATGGTGGAGCTTTACATGGAAGATTGTAAATCGCGGCTCCGCTCCACGACATACGAAAGTAAGAAGTACCTCATTGAGTCAAAAATACTTCCAACTTTTAAAGATTTACCTGTCAATGCTATAACAGCCGCTACAGTGCGCAAATGGCAGAATGAGCTCCTGGATGATGATGCCGAGTATTCTCCAACATATCTTAAAACGATAAATAACCAGCTGTCGGCCATTTTCAATTTTGCCAAGCGCTATTATGGACTGAGTACCAATCCTGCAGCTGTCGCAGGATCCATCGGTAAAAAGAACGCCGAGGCTATGCAGTTCTGGACAAAGGATGAATTCCAGCTTTTTATTGAAGCTGTTTCAGATAAGCCTGCGTCATATGCTATTTTTAACACCTTATTCTGGACCGGTATGCGCTCCGGAGAGCTCCTGGCCCTTACTCTGAATGATATAAATTTCGAAGCTAAAACGATAAGCATAACAAAGAGCTACGCCAGGATCAGCGGAGAAGATGTGATCTCTCCTCCAAAAACTCCAAAGAGCCGCCGGGTAATAACTGTGCCGGATTTTCTCCTGGATATCCTGAAGGATTACGCCGGCCGCCTGGTGGACTACGAGCCTTCGGACCGCCTTTTTGAATATACAAAGCACTACCTTCAAAGCGAAATGGACCGCGGGTGCAAGAAATCAGGGGTAAAAAAGATACGTGTTCATGACATCCGCCATTCCCACGCATCGTTATTGATTGAACTGGGTTTTTCTCCGCTGCTTATATCAGAGCGTCTTGGCCATGAGAATGTGGAGACCACTCTGGAAATATACGCCCATTTATACCCCAATAAGCACGGGGAAGTTTCCAGTAAACTGAACGAACTATTTACCCCTAAAATTTTCCAAAAAACAGGCGAAAATCCGGGTATTTCAGAATAATGCTTCCAAATTGCTACCACGGATAAAAATTAAGCCTCTGAAACCCTTTATTTTACTGGGTTCAGAGGCATTTTAACGTCTATTCCCATTCAATGCTTGCTGGTTATATCATATACCACCCTATTGACATGAGGTACCTCATTGACAATGCGGTTTGATACAATTTCCAATACTTCATAGGGTATCCGCGCCCAATCCGCAGTCATTCCATCAACACTAGTTACTCCTCTTAGGGCCACGGTATAATCGTAAGTCCTTTCATTCCCTGTAACTCCAACACTTCTCATACCAGTCAGTATTGCAAAATACTGCCATATTTCTTTGTCTAACCCTGCCTTTGCAATCTCCTCTCGGAATATTGCATCAGCTTCCCGAAGAATATCTAGTTTTTCCTTGGTAACCTCTCCTATAACTCTTATTCCAAGTCCCGGACCCGGGAAAGGCTGTCTCCAAACGAGTTCCTTCGGAATACCCAGCTCTTCTCCTACTTTTCTTACCTCATCCTTAAATAACTCTCTCAGAGGTTCTATTATTTCTTTAAAGTCAATATGCTCTGGCAGTCCTCCTACATTATGATGGCTTTTGACTAGCCCTTTATCATCCACACCGCTTTCAATTACGTCAGGATAGATGGTTCCTTGCGCTAAAAAATCTACGCTGCCTATCTTGCGCGCTTCTTCTTCAAATACCCTAATAAACTCTTCCCCTACAATTTTTCTCTTGGTTTCGGGATCTGTTACTCCTTTAAGCTTGTCTAAAAATCGTTTCTCAGCATTTACCCTTATAAGATTCAAATGGAATTTGTTTTTAAAAACTTCCTCTACCTGGTCTGCCTCATTCTTACGGAGCAATCCGTGATCTACAAATATGCAGGTAAGCTGATCTCCGATTGCCTTATGTATTAACACCGCTGCAACAGAACTATCTACTCCTCCCGAAAGGGCGCAGAGCACCTTTTTGTCTCCTACTTTTTTCTTTATGGCATTGATGGAATGCTCTACGAATTTAGCCATATCCCAATTTCCAGAGCATTTACATATCCTAAAGAGAAAGTTCCTTAATATTTCTGAGCCATAACGGGTATGGACTGAATCGAGATAAAACTGAACTCCGTATAATCCCCTAGCTGGGTCAGCCATAGCAGCTACAGGACAATTATCCGCAGATGCGATGACATCAAAACCCTTCGGAGCTTCTTCAACGCAATCTTCATCGCCTATCCAGCAGACGCTGTCTGATTCCAATCCATAGAACAGATCGCTGTCGGTATTATAGCATATAGAAGTCTTGCCGTATCCTCTTTCCTCAGCCTTAGCTATCTTTCCACCAAAGTAGTAGCTCATAAGCTGACTGCCATAGCAAATTCCAAGAACAGGAATTCCCATCTCAAATACTTCTTTATCACATTTAGGTGCGCCTTGGGCATTGATGCTTTTAGGTCCTCCAGTCAAAATAATACCCTTAGGATTTTTTTCGCGGATATCATCCGCCGAAGTATTATAGGGCAACACTTCGCAATATACATTCAAATCCCTTATTTTACGTGCTACTAAATGATTATGCTGTCTTCCAAAATCTAATACCAATATAGTTTCTCGATCCATTTCTATTCCTCCAAATTTTAAGTATTATTTAAATTGTAAGTCCTCCAAAAAGCCATCATTGCTGACTCGTACACTTTCCGGAGTGGAACCTGATTTTGTTCAGCTGCCTTTTTGCAATCCTCATATTCGGGAGCACCTTTTATAAAACCAGGTCCCCGAGCTACTTTTACAACTATATCCCCGTATTCTGTATTTACCTTGGATTTCTCTCTCTGTAAAATAGTCCTTTCTACTTCATAGCTCCTTATCCCCAGGGTCGTAGTCTCTTCTAAAAGTACTTTTACAATATCCTTTTCAACTGAATCTTCGCAAAGGACATTTATTTGAATGGCAGGGCGGTTTTTCTTCATATAGATTGGAGTATACCATACATCCAGCGCTTTTTTTTCAAACAGCTTATCCATCAGGAAGCCAAACCATTCACCGCCCATATCATCGATATTAGTTTCTATTTTCTTAATACGCCCTGGGGTATCTTTTTTTTTAGTGATTCACCTATAAGCACCCTTAGACAATTGGGTATCTCATAATCCCTTTTTCCCATACCATAACCGATTTCTTTTACAACAAATTCTGGTATATCGGTAAATTCACTGCACAGGCTAGCAAGTATAGTAGCTCCCGTCGGAGTTACTAGCTCATATGGAAAGCCTTTTGAATATATCGGAATACCCTTAAGAAGCTCCATCGTTGCCGGTGCCGGAACTGGAAATAGCCCATGCTGACAGCGGACCATTCCCCCTCCTACATGAACCGGAGACGACATTATAATATCTGGGTTCAGCATATCTATAGCTATAGCTGTTCCAACTATATCAACTATAGAATCCACAGCTCCAACTTCATGGAAATGGACCTCTTCCATGGGAACTCCATGGATTTTACCCTCAGCTTTAGCTAGATTCTCAAACATTTTAATTGCCAATGATTTTGCATTATCTGATATGTCACTGTTTTCAATAAGGGTTCTAATCTGGGCATAATTTCGCTGTATACCGCCTTTCCCAGAATGGCTATGGGAATGCTCATGGTCATGTGTATGATTATGAGCATGCTCATGTTCATAGCTATGTGAATGTCCGTGTTCATGTCCATGGACATGACTGGACTCATGGGAATGTTCGTGAGGATGGCTGTTTTTTATATTAACTATTACGTTTTTACCTGTAATGCCTTTTTTAATTCCCTTTTCAATTTTAAGTTCATACTCGTCTAAGTTTAACTTTGCTAGCTCATCTAAAAACTTTTTTTCATCTACTCCAGCATCTAATAGGGCTCCTAAGGTCATATCTCCGCTTATGCCAGAAAAACAGTCAAAATACAGAATCTTCATTGATTCTTTCTCCTTTCCTGTTCCACCAAACGGTTAATCATGCTAGCCATATATCCTGCACCGAAACCGTTGTCTATATTTACCACAGAGACTCCACTAGCACAGCTATTAAGCATCGTCAGCAGGGCTGCTAATCCTCCAAAGTTAGCCCCATATCCTACACTAGTTGGTACCGCGATAACCGGTTTGTCTACCAACCCGCCTACTACACTAGCTAGTGCGCCCTCCATCCCGGCTACAGCAATCACTACAGTGGCATCATCCAAAAGCTTTACATTAGATAGTAATCTATGTATTCCTGCAACCCCTACATCATAAAGCCTTATTACCTTGTTACCAAGCACTTCCGCCGTAATGGCTGCTTCCTCAGCTACGGGCAGATCAGAAGTTCCTCCCGTCACTACTGCGATAGGATAAGCTGCCGTCGGTATTTCTCTCCTTTTAACTACAGCAATTCTCGCCAA
>JAMNZI010000222.1 GCA_023622385.1 Bacillota bacterium
CAGTTTATGGAGGAAAAAGAGCGGGAGATCATGTCGCAGATGAGAGGATAAGTATGAACGATTAGTACCATATTTTTCAACTAGAACGGCCCTCCTTTCCCCGGTTATAATAAATAAAATAAGAGATAAGCCATCCTTTTTAACACATCATTTCAATTATCTGGGGAGAGGAGGAAAAAACGTGGTTACAAAAAGGCTTGCATTGCCAGTAGCTGCAGCCTTAATATTCATTTTGTTTATGTGCGTATTCGTTTCGCAGGCTTCAGCTGCAGGGTACCAGCTTACCAGGAATTTAAAAAAGGGGATGAGCGGAGAAGATGTAGCCGTTGTGCAGCGCCTTCTCAAGGATCTCAATTTTTTTACATATCCTCAGATCACGGGTTACTTCGGCAGCATAACTGAGACGGCTGTAAAGGCTTTTCAAAAGGCAAACGGTTTAGTAGCTGATGGAATCATAGGTCCTGTCACCCGCGGTGTCATGAATAAGTTTCTGGCCGGGTCAACTCCTTCACGGAGCGATACCACTAGCGTTTATATCGTACAATCGGGCGACTCCTTATGGAAGATCAGCCAGCGTTTTGGGGTTTCTTTGAGTAAACTATTTGCAGCTAACAATATGACCAGCTCGACCATAATCTATCCAGGGCAAAAGATCATCATTCCACAGGGCGATGCACCTATAAGTGCGCCAACGGTTACATACATAAACCACACCGTAGTTAAGGGTGACACCCTGTGGAATTTGTCATATAAGTACGGCGTACCTGTTGGGGAAATTGCCCAGGCCAATGGCATGGACACTTCAGCCGTGCTGTATGTAGGCCAGGTTATAAAGATCCCCAAAAGGGAGGTACCTGTAAAACCCACGCCCGGACCTCAATACGGCGAGCTACTGGATTGGTGGAAAGAAGCCCAGTACGTTTTTCCGCTAAATTCCACGGCAACCATAGTGGATTTTTATACCGGCATTAGCTTTAAAATTGTAAGGACGTATGGGACGGGCCATGCCGATGTAGAACCGCTGACTTATGAGGATACTCTCATAATGAAGGGTATATGGGAAAAGCACGAAAGGCTAGCAAGCGGCGCTGTAAACTACTGGGCGAGGCGCCCGGTGCTGGTATTAGTAAACGGGCGTAAGCTGGCGGCTTCTGCCACTGCGGCGCTGCATGCTGGTCTTGACTCTGCTGCCGATGGAGCATATGTCAGCTGGAGAAGCGGAGATTATGGACCAGGGATAAATTACGATAGGATAAAAGGAAATGGAGCAGATGGACATTTCGATATTCATTTTTTGAACAGCGTGCGCCATAAAGACGGGCAGGTGGATGCCGAACACCAGGCTATGATAAGGATAGCTGCAGGGCAGTAGGCGATAAGCTTATGTATAATGCTTAATATAACGGCAAATAAATTGTTGTTTAAATGCAAAGACAGAATGGGAGATAGTATTGTATAATAAGATAGAGATGATGTGCGAAAGGATGGCGCTTTTATGAAAAAAAAGGTTTTGATTCTGATTGCCCTGCTTCTGGTGTCGGGAGTGTCCTATGTGGCTTACTCTATATATCAGATTTTAAATCCTGAGACCCTCTTTGAAGCACAGCCGCGTACCGAAGAGGATGATAAACGTCTCGGACAAAACTATGAAGAAGTTTCTATCATACAGCAGTCAGAGGAGGAGTACCATTTTGACAAAGACAGGATAAACATTCTCTTGCTTGGGTTGGATGCCGATGAAGAACGTTATGAGACCATGGGGGCCTTCAGAACCGATACAATCATTTTATTGTCTGTTGACTTTCAAGCCAATCAGGTGTATCTTATCTCAATTCCTAGGGACAGCTATGTTAGGATACCCGGCAGACAACAGATGGATAGGATCAATACCGCCTTTGTATGGGGTGGCGGATTTAAAGGTAAAGGTTTTGAGAGAACCATAGAAACGGTAAGCAGCTTTTTAGGCGGAATCCCCATATACTATTACGTTGGAATTGATATGAATGCCTTTGTGGAGATAGTCGATATCATGGGCGGTGTGGAATTTGAAGTAGATGTTCCCGTTAAAATGGGAGGAAGGGAACTAAAACCTGGGCTGCAACGGCTCAATGGGCAACAGGTACTGGATTACTGCAGAAATAGGCGTTTTCCCGCGGGAGACATACAGAGGATTAAAAACCAACAAAAGATGCTGCTGGCTATCTTTGATCAGCTCAAATCTTCAAAACAGCTTCTTAATGTTTCAAAATATTATGAAGTGTTAAAGAGCAAGGTTTATACCAATTTAAATGCAAAACAGATTGCCGCTTTGGGGGCTTTCGGGATGAAGCTGGACCTTTCGGACATCCATACTTACAGCATACCAGGCGATTTTCTCGATATGGATGGAAGAGGTTACTGGGGCGTAAATCAGTACGGAAAAAGAGACCTTGTGAAAGAGATATTCGGCATTGAAATAGAGATAGACCCCAAAGACGATGTAAGGTATATAAAGAAAGAACTGGAGCAAAAGCACAGGGCGCTTGTAGCGGCTATTAGTGAAGCTGATGATGTGATAAGCAGGGCGCAAAAGGTTATGTCAGAGTATTCTGCATACATGAATGAGGAAGAAAAGGCTAGCGCTGAGTCGTATATTAGTAAAGTGCGCCAAAACATAGATGTTGAAGATACTGAGTCCATCAAGGCGGCCACAAGAGAGTTAAAAAATTGTATAGATAACCTCTCTCAAATATTTGAACAGCGCAAAAAGGAGGATGAGGAGAGAAAGGCGCATGAGCAGGCCCTTGTCAAAGCCCAAAGTGATGCCCAACAGGTAATACAGTGGGTCACCGCTCAGATCCAAGAGAAAGGTGACAAGCTATCTTCCCAAGACAGGCAAAGGATTGAGGCATTAATTGCAAGCGTAAATGAAGCATTAAAAGGCCAAAATATCCAAGATATTATGAACAAAACGGCTGAACTGAAAAAACAGGCTGAGGTCATATTCAAAGCTGTGGAACAGCAAAAAGAAGAGGGCGATACTTCTCCCTCACAGGGTGATGCTACAGACGGATCAAATGGCAGTCAGGTACCGGAAAACGGCCAGGGCAATTCTCACATACCAGATGATAATCAAGAGACTTCGGGAGGGCAGGATAGTCCAGAAGCAGTGGAGGGGGATCAGAAAGTTCAAGAAGATCCAGGGGATGAGGCTATGGGGCTGGAAAATGCAGGTGATGCTTAAGGAAATGCTATAGTTTGCATACGTGTAAGCTTTCTTAGATGAAATTGGTGTCAATAGGGGGATTGCTGGGTGGCTGGGTACGACAGTAAAATTCATGATATGGAAAATATCAGCATCGAGGATGTTATCGATGTAAAAGAATTGAAGGGCATACTCAACTGTTTTGTGCTGGCCACGGGGCTAGGGGCAATATGCGCAAACGCTAAAG
>JAMNZI010000026.1 GCA_023622385.1 Bacillota bacterium
TTATTCTTGATCAACTTAATGAACATATTAAGGAGCTTTGTGATATTACTTCCATACCTTGGGATAACTCACCTCGAAATATTAAGAGAATGAATGAGACTATGGCCTATTACATACCGGAAAAAAATCGGAAAAAAATCGCCCAAAATTCCTCGCCAATTTAAACCATCAATAAATTATTCTCCAAAACTGTTCAATAGAGGTCCGCGAAAGACCTCTATTGAACAGGAATTTTTAAGGGATACCAGGCATTTCCCCCCTAAAGGCTGCCAACAGTCTCCTTTCCACATCCTCCCAATTCACCAGCTGCCACAAGCCATTTATATACTGTGCCCTTGAGCTTTGATAGTCCAGATAGTATGCGTGCTCCCAGACATCGAAAACCAAAAGGGGAATCGCACCCCACTGGGTTAAATTCTGGTGTTTTTCTGCAGTGAGGATTTGTAGGCGCTCAAAAGCAGGCTGCCAGACCAAAATGCCCCAGCCTGACGCTTCCACTTTTTCCGCAGCTTCAGTGAGCTGGGCTTGGAAGCGTTCAAAGCTGCCAAAGTCCCTGCTGATGAGGCGTTGTGTATGCTCCTGTGGCACTCCTCCCCGCGGAGAGAGGTTAGTCCAATAAATACAGTGGAGAATATGACCAGAACCGTAGAAAGCAAGCTCTCTCTCCCAGTGCTTGATCAGGGAGTAATCATTTCTTTCCCTTGCCCGAACAAGCTCTGATTCGATTCTGTTAAGCCCTTCTACATATCCTAAATGAAGCACATCATGGTGGATGCGCAAGTTCCTGGCACTGATAAACGGCTCCAAGGCATTATAAGCATATGGCAAAGGCGGCAGGGTGTGAGCGCCCCAGGGAAGATATCTCATGAGCGTCACCACCTTTTTTCTGTTATCTTTTTTTATGCAACAGACAAGGAGGTTGTGACGCTCTGTATGGTTTTAATAGAAGCTGCTGTGTTCAGCGTCTTCTTCAAGCTCGCCAAAGTATTGTTTGAAATCCATCTTCAGATAATCGCACAGTTCCTTCATCTCTAACAGCGTGTTCTTTAGGACGGGGATGCCTTCTTTCTGGCGTTTTTCATAAGCTTCCATTTCTTTTTCACCGTGGGTGTATATCCTAGTTTGTCCCTCGGCCTTGTCTGAATCCCGCAATTCCTGCAGGAAGGTTGAGAAATGCTCTTCGATCTCTTTTGGATCGCCGAACATTGCAGGATCTATTGCGATAAAGCCGTGGCAGGTCCCGCCTTTATTGCCAATGTGGGTGTGGTTGGATGTCATCCCTAAAGAGAGGATGGAACAGAAGATCTCGCAGAACATGCCATAACCATAACCTTTATGGCTTCCTGTAAGCTCCTGGGAGCCTCCCAGGGGCAGGATGCCGCCACCATTTTTCTCTACTATATTCTTTAAGACCCGGGGTGCATCTGTAGTGTCGTGGCCCCGTTCATCTAAAGCCCAACCCATGGGTAGTGGTTTGCCCTGTTTGTTATAGATCTCCAGTTTTCCTCTTGTTACCACGGTGGTAGAGGCATCGAAGAGGAAATGATAGGGTTTAGCTGGCACAGCTAAAGCTATAGGGTTGCTTCCCAGCATCGCCAACCTGCCGTATGTAGGGACCATGATGGCTTCAGAATTGGTCATAGCCAAACCAATTAACCCCAAATCCGATGCCATTTTCGCATAGTAACCTGCAATGCCGTAATGGTTTGAGTTCCTAACTGTAACTATCGCCATGCCGCTTTTTTGGGCTTTCTCAATGGCAATCTTCATGGCAAAATGGCCGATAAGCTGCCCCATACCATCGTTGCCATCTATTACTGCAGACAATGGTGTTTCAAAGACGATCTCAGGCTTAGCATCAACCTTGATCATGCCCTTTTCTATTCCCTTGTGATATCTCACCAAGCGCTGCATGCCGTGGGATTCGATGCCGTAGAGGTCCGAAAGCAGTAAGACATCTGTAATGATCTGGCTTTCTTCCTCGGAAAAACCAAACTTTTGAAAAGCGTCATTGCAGAAACGATTTAAAAGCTCCACACTAAAAACATATGTATCCGACATTTAGACCCCTCCTACTGTTAATTATTAGCACTACTATTGAGAAAATGTCATCAAAAAACTTGTAAACATTATCTTTCCTTCTACAAAAATCCTTTAGAGCAGGTACATCATTTATAACAGTTTCCCATAAAATCTCCAAGTCTATTTCTCCATAATTATGTGCTGCAACATTGCGCATCGCTTTTATTTCCTTCCAAGGCATAGTACTATGTCTCTTTTTAAAGTCATCAGACAATTTGCCAACTAGTTCACCTATTTGTAATATACACATGGCAATGGCATTTTTTACAACGAAATCCTCCTTAAACTTTTCGAAATCCAGGTTGTATCTTTCGATTGTAAGAGCAATTTCGTCAGCATATTGAATCATTTTTTAAGGATAATTTCATTCCTACTCATACAACACCACCTCGTCTAGGAGAGCATCTTTAATCAGTGATTGTTCAAGTGAGTTGTAAGTCAGAATATCTACGTGCTTCCCGAGCCGCTCCTCTAATTTATGTTTAAACCCAAAAAACTGAAAAAATCCCTTAATTTTCCCTTTCTTAATCACCAAATCTATATCACTATTTTCATCCTGATCGCCACGAGCATAAGAACCAAACAGGGATACTTTTTCAACACCATATTCTTTGGCTACTTCTGATACAATTTCTCGTATTTCGTCGATCGTATAACATTTTTTCAATTTATGTCACCTCTTGATAACCATGAATAACCACCTTTAAACAATTATATACTCCTGCGACAAAAATCATGAAATTCTTAAATTCAAACGAAAAGTATAGTCTAAAACCGTCTTATATTGGAAACTACTCTGTTACTGGTCGTCAAGCTATTAATACTTACAACTATATTATACTTTACAAACTGACACTGTCAATCAAATCCAAAACAAAACCCATCCATGTTTATGGTATATAAGCTTTTTCCCTTGCCCATACACTCCCTCAAACTATAGGGACTAAACATGCTTTAAAAAAAGAAAAACCTAGCTTACGCCAGGTATTGTATTAAGAGAGATGGTGAGCCATCGGGGACTCGAACCCCGGACACCCTGATTAAAAGTCAGGTGCTCTACCGCCTGAGCTAATGGCTCGCAGTGATTATTATAGTAGATTCCTGAAAAAAAAGCAAGGGGTTCGGAAAGGAATTTTTTTCTCTTGTTATTTGAAAAAGTAAATGCACACCTCGGTTGTCTCGCAGCTACATTAATAAAAAACATGCTATAAAGCCCGATTTTTCGGGTTTTTTTTATGTCAATATTTTTGGATTTTGATGTTGTCTAATGTTGTATAATATGCTATAATTATCCCGTGGAGGTGATTACTATTTTCCTTAAACAAAGTAAAGGAAGCAACGG
>JAMNZI010000151.1 GCA_023622385.1 Bacillota bacterium
CGGATTAAGGCCAGAATACGTGGACGTTAGCGTAAATGCCTATTTAAAGGCTGCAAAGCTTTTAGACGATGTAGAGGATATATCAAATAGCCGCGGAGTATGCATCATGGATTATGGGTACAGCACATTGACCGTATGCGTGTTTGAGAACGGAGTGCCCTTTGTAGTGAGAACGGTGGACAAAAGTTGGGATGATCATAATTTTGACGCTGTAGCCGCTACATTGACCCAGGTGATGGATTATTATTACAGCCGGACTTACACCTGGCACATAGAAAGGGTGTGGGTGGTGGGCGGGGGAAGCGTGGCAAAGGATTTGTGTCAGTACCTGGAATTGCAGACAGGGGCCGAAGTGAAGGAGGTTACCCCCCAGCTGCTTAAAGTAAAGTATGATGAAGGACATGATTTTCCCGCCAGTCTCTATTTTAAATGCCTAGGGGCTGCCATAAGAGAGGACTGATGTGTTTATGAACGATATAAATTTGCTCAACGATTTCTATCGCCCTAAGAAAACCGCCAAAATAGCATCATCCCTGTTGGCAGGAATTTTGATCGTTGTCCTGTTTTCGTACGTTGGTGTTTTTGTGCCCTTAAAACAAAAACGCGAGTTAAGCCTTATGGTATCCAATCTCTCTCAAACCAACAGCGAGTATGAATCCCTGGAAGAGGAATATGCCCAGCTTTCTAGGAAGGTGGAAGAATTAGAGCAAAGAGCCAGCGGCATAACCCCGCTGATATCCGGGCAAAAGTGGAGCCGGGTTTTTGAGCTGATTGAACAGTCTATGCCTCAAGGGATATCTCTACGCAGCCTTTCATATGAGGGGAATGCTGTGGTGCTGGAAGGCACTGCGTCGGATGACGTTGAAATCGCTCGATTTATGGTAATGCTTAAAAAGACCGGCTTGTTTTTGGAAATCAGCGTTAAAAGGATTTACGGTGATCAAGAGAGGCAGATGTTTTTAATGACCGGTAAGCTCAATTATTTGGATTGATTATATGAAGATGCAGCAAAAGGGTGGTTTGATTGATGCAACTTACCAGACGCGAAAAGGTATTTATTGCGATATTTATAGTAGTATCGGTTGCGGCGGTGTATTACGTATTTTTTTATCAGCCGCTGGTGAAGGATATAGAGGCAATGTCAGTGCAGGTGACGGAGGGTGGGGATCTGCCCTTGCTCATCAAATCAAAAAAAGAGCAGCTTGCATCTCTGCAGCACGAGTACCAGGAGCTTTCGACGAAAGTATTGGACACGCTGGAGAGCTTGCAATGGCCTGACGACCAGCCGGGCTTGGTGGTGCATCTATATGAGATTTTTTCAAGCCGCTCCAAAATGCAACAAGTGGAGTTTGGGGAGATGGAGCAGCATGCCGACTTTTGCCTGATGCCCGTAAACGTAACATTTACTTCTACGTATGATGATTTCAAGGATATACTGGTCCAGCTTGAAAAGTCCTCTTACAAAAACTACATTGAGGCTTTGAATGTACAAGCCGTGGAGGGAGGAAATTCTGTCAGCGTGACCATGTCCCTTAAGTTCTATTTTAAACCCGAGCCTGCTCCAGATGAGCTGGAATATCCATTTGTCGATGAAGGCAGGTACGGTAAAGACAATCCCTTTCAATTTCCCGGGCAGTGAAGGGTCTTTAGCCGTAGAAGCCGGTTTCATTAGTAATCTTTTTTCGTCATCTATGGCCAAATAAAACAGATTTGTAGTATAATGGTTGCAGCTAAACTGTATTTGAGGGGATTGAACCTATGGCGGATGATTTCAATAAAAACATGAGACCTAAAAATTACATGGAAGACGTGGTGTTCCATCATTTAGACGATATACTTAGCGATACCGATTGCTGCAAGTGCCAGCGCTGCCGTATGGATATTGCCGCTTATGCGCTAAATCAGCTCCCCAGCAAATATGTGGTTACCCGCAAGGGAGAGGTGTATTCCAAGCTGCTAGAGCTGCAACAGCAGTTTGAGACCGATGTCATCATAGCCATAATCAAAGCCGTTGAGGTGGTGAAGAAAAATCCTCGCCATGACAAGATGCAAGTGTAAGGAGCAAAATCTGAGTGTCAGGTGCCATAACATCGTATTGATAGGGTTTATGGGGGTAGGAAAGACCACTGTTGGCAAGTTGCTGGCCCAGCGCTTGGGATATCGTTTTGTGGATGTTGATCAGGTCATCGAAAATGAAACGGGGCTTTCGATTTCCCAGATTTTCTCAATATATGGGGAAGGATATTTTCGTCAGCTGGAGAGGCAAACTATCCGTAGAATTCTTGATAGCTCAGGCATGGTAATTGCAACCGGCGGCGGTGCTGTGATGGATCCCGCCAATTTTTCGTTTTTGATGGAGAATGGCTGCGTGGTGGCCCTGGATGCCAGCGAGGACACCCTTTGGGAAAGGCTTAAGTCCTGCAATGACCGTCCTATGCTTTACTCCAATAATCCCAGGGAAAGGGTGAGGGCCTTGCTTGAGATAAGGCGTCCTGTCTATCATAAAGCCCACTTTGTGGTGCGGGTAGACGGCAAATCGCCAGATGAGGTGGTGGATGAAATCATAGCGATGATAGAGGTGAAGGAAAGGGATGACCATAAAGAATGACGTTATAAGGTTTGGGCCGGCGGGGAATTCCGATTCGTTCTACGAACAGGGGTATAGCTCCAGCGTGGACATGCCCAAATGGCTTCATGGTATGGGGCTTACTGCCTATGAGTACACCTGTACCCATGGGGTAAACATTGGTGAGGCCACCGCCAGGGCTATAGGCCAGGAGGCGCGCAAGTGGGATATAGCGTTGAGCATCCATGCGCCCTACTACATAAATCTGGTATCAAAGGATGGGGGTAAAAGGGCCAAAACCAAGCGGCATATAATGGATTCCCTTAGGGTGGCACATTGGATGGGAGCAAAACGGGTGGTTTTCCATCCGGGTTCATGCTCCGGGATGGACAGAAGGGCGGCCCTTGAAATAGCAATGGATTTCTTAAAGGAGATCATCGATGAAGCTAGAGAGTTTATCGAGGAAGGTATACACCTTTGCCCCGAGACAATGGGCAAGGTGAACCAGCTGGGGACTGTCGATGAAGTGCTGGAGATGTGTCTGATCCATGACTCCCTTATACCCACCCTGGATTTTGGCCATATAAATGCCATGGGACGCGGTAGCATCAGGTCGCGGGAGGATTACATGAACATCATAAACAGGGTAAAGGAAGTTTTGGGGGAAAACAGGGCCAGGCACTTTCACTGCCATTTCAGCAGGATAGAGTATTCCAATGGCGGAGAGAAAAGGCATTGGACCTTGAAGGATATTCAATACGGTCCCGATTTTGAACCGCTGGCTGAAGTGCTTGTTTCGCAGGATTTAAAACCCATAATTATCTGTGAGTCCAGGGGAACGATGGCAGAA
>JAMNZI010000171.1 GCA_023622385.1 Bacillota bacterium
AAGTTTTGTCCAAAGTATATATACCGTTTTTTAAAGCCCGCCGTTGACCTCCTGACCGGTATCCCTTCAGTAGTGTACGGTTTCTTCGGGCTGGTGGTACTGGTACCATTAGTGCGCGATACCTTCGGCGGCGACGGCAGCAGCATATTGACGGCTTCTATTTTGCTGGGCATTATGATACTGCCCACAATCATCAGCGTGAGCCAGTCGGCAATACGCGCCGTTCCCGAGAGCTACTACCAAGGTGGCCTTGCCCTTGGAGCAACCCATGAGCAAAGCGTGTTCTTCATCACCCTGCCTGCCGCCACCTCAGGTATCATGGCGGGCGTGGTGCTGGCCATCGGCCGGGCAATCGGTGAGACCATGGCCGTTATCATGGTGGCGGGAAACCAGGCAAGGATGCCTGCAGGCCTGCTCAAAGGCATCAGGACCCTCACCGCCAATATAGTAATAGAAATGGGTTATGCGGCCGACCTGCACAGGGGTGCGCTCATCGCCACCGGAGCAGTGCTGTTCGTATTTATACTCATCATCAATCTCTCATTTTCTCTGCTTACAAGGAGGGCAAATAGATGATTAAGATAGATGCACAAGACATACGCCAAAAGCTGATAATGTATAGGAGGTCTCCCCTTTCCCTTGTACTACTGTTGCTGGTGATATCAGCTACAGCCATTACCGTAAGCGTCCTGCTGTTCATCATCGGATATATCCTGGTCATGGGAATACCAAACATAACCCTTAATCTGTTTGCATGGGAATATACCTCCGAAAACGTATCTCTCACCCCTGCCATGATAAATACAATCATCGTCATGGTATCGGCCCTCCTCATCGCAGTACCGCTGGGTATATTTGCAGCGGTTTATCTAGCGGAGTACGCAAAGCGTGGAAACAAGCTGGTCGAAATGATAAGACTGACCACCGAAACCCTGGCTGGCATCCCTTCCATCATCTATGGCTTGTTCGGCTTGCTGTCCTTTGTAACGGCGATGGGCTGGGGATTCTCCATTCTGGCCGGCGCCTTCACCCTTGCCATAATGATACTGCCCGTTATCATGCGCACCACAGAAGAGGCCTTAAAGGCCGTACCCAACTCATATCGCCAAGGGAGTTTTGCCTTGGGTGCGACCAAGCTGCGTACCGTCTTCAAAATCGTTCTCCCCAACGCTATGCCAGGCATTCTATCCGGCATCATCCTCAGCATAGGAAGAATAGTAGGAGAGACAGCAGCCCTCCTCTACACCGCAGGCACAGTAGCCGAAATTCCTAAAAACCTCTTTTCATCGGGCCGCACCCTGTCGGTCCATATGTACGTCCTCTCGAGCGAAGGGCTGTATGTAAATCAGGCATACGCTACAGCAGTCGTGTTGCTGGTCATCGTAGTGATAATAAACTGGCTGTCAAATTTTATGGCAAAAAGATTACGAAAGGGTAATGGGGTATGGGAAAGATCACGATCAATAACTTAAACCTGTACTACGGAAATTTTCATGCGCTGAAGGACATCAACCTAGACATAGAAGCCAACAAGATCACCGCCCTCATCGGGCCTTCGGGCTGCGGCAAATCGACCCTGCTCAAATGTCTGAACCGTATGAACGACCTGGTAGAGAATTGTAAAATAACAGGGAAAATATTGCTTGACGGAGAAGATATATACAACACCGATGTAAGCCTGCTGCGCAAAAGGGTGGGCATGGTCTTTCAAAAGCCCAATCCTTTCCCTATGAGCGTGTACGACAATATCGCCTTTGGCCCGCGCACACACGGAATCCGTTCCAAGGTGAAGCTGGACGACATCGTCGAAAAATCCCTGCGGGCGGCCGCCATATGGGACGAATTAAAGGACAGGCTCAAAAAAAGCGCTTTGGAGCTGTCGGGCGGTCAGCAGCAGCGGCTGTGCATTGCAAGGGCTTTAGCGGTGCAGCCCGAGGTGTTGTTAATGGATGAACCAACGTCGGCACTGGACCCAATTTCCACATCAAAGATAGAGGACCTTGTGCTGGAGCTCAAAAAAAACTATACTATAATTATCGTAACCCACAATATGCAGCAGGCCGCACGCATCTCGGACAAAACGGTCTTCATGCTAAACGGCGAGGTAATAGAATACAACGATACCGAAAAGCTGTTCTTCATGCCGCAGGATAAGCGCACGGAGGACTATATAACCGGGAGGTTCGGATAATGAGAAGAAAATTCGATGAGCAGCTGGAACTGCTCAACCAGGAATTAATAGAGATGGGAGCCCTATGCGAAACCGCAATCGCAAACGCTGCTAAGGCACTGATAAACCACGATAACTCTTTGGCTCAGGAAGTTATTCGAATCGATGCAGAAATTGATCAGAAGGAGAAAGACATCGAGAGCTTGTGCTTTAAGCTCCTGCTCCATCAGCACCCTGTAGCCAGGGATTTAAGGCAAATCTCCTCTGCCCTCAAGATGATAACCGACATGGAGCGCATAGGAGACCAGGCAGCTGATATATCCGAAATAATCCTACTTGGGAATCTGCACTCCGTGGACAATGCCGTGCATATAGACGAAATGGCCAGAGCAACCATTAAAATGGTAACCGACAGCATCGATGCCTACGTGAGACGGGACCTGGATCTGGCGCGAGCGGTCATAGATTACGATGACGTGGTGGATGACCTGTTTAATCAGGTAAAAAAGGAAATCATAGATATTATAGGCAAGGACAAGCAAAACGGAGAATATGCTGTCGATCTCCTGATGGTTGCCAAATATTTTGAGAGAATAGGCGACCATGCCACCAACATAGCAGAATGGGTGGAATACTCCATAACGGGGATCCATAAAGGTGGAGAAAGGATATGATCTTTTTCGTTGAAGACGACGATAACATAAGGGAACTGGTGGTATACACGCTACGGACAGTGGGATTTGAAGCCCAGGGCTTTGAAAACGGCAAAGCATTTTTTAGAGCGCTGTCAGCGCAAAAGCCCGAACTCGTGCTCTTGGACATCATGCTGCCCGACCAAGACGGGCTGCAGATTCTAAAAAGGCTGAAATCCGACCCTGCCACCAGAGAAATCCCAGTCATAATGGTCACAGCCAAAAGCGCCGAATTTGACAAAGTGCTTGGCTTGGACAGCGGAGCTGACGATTACATCACAAAGCCCTTTGGCATGATGGAGCTCATCTCTCGCATCAAGGCGGTGCTGCGTCGCGCCTCGCCCAGCAGTAGCACATATATGCAGACCTTAACGGTAGGCCCTATAACCCTGGACCCCCATAAATATGAAGTGACCGTCAACGGCAACAAATTAGAACTAACCCATAAGGAATTCGAACTGTTACGCTATCTTATGGAAAATGAAGGCATCGTCTTGAATCGAAATAAAATCCTTGAGGCGGTTTGGGG
>JAMNZI010000140.1 GCA_023622385.1 Bacillota bacterium
CCATTGTTTTTACTCTTTCAAAAAACTCAAGATCCTTAGGGTTGGAGCCCGGATTGCCTGCCTCGATATAATCCACACCAAAGTCATCCAATTTTCTTACTATCTTGAGCTTGTCAGCCACCGTAAAGGAAATTCCTTCGGCCTGAGCTCCATCCCTTAATGTGCTATCATATACAAATATTTTTCTTTCTTTTAAGCAATTCCCATCTATCATTCATCCCCTTTCACATATTTTAATTTTTATTGCCATTCTTTCCGTTTTGGGCCAATAACATTTTATTGATAGCATTTACATAGGCTTTGGCGCTTGCTTCTATAACATCAGTACTGAGCCCGCGTCCGATATATACATCACCATTTTTGCTTATTTTAACTGTCACTTCCCCCAAGGCATCCTTACCGCTGGTTACCGCCCTCAGGTAATAATCCTCCAACTTTACCTCCACCCCAACAGCCCGGTCAATGGCTTTAAAGGTAGCATCCACCGGCCCATCTCCACAGGCTGCCTCTTCATACACTTCATTGTCACTCCGGATCTTGACGGTGGAGGTTGCAACCAGGGTATTGCCGCTGGATATATGGAAGTATTCCAGTTCATAGGCCTCGGGCACCTTCAATACCTTCTCATTTATCAAAGCTTCAATATCCTTATCCATTACGTACTTCTTCTTGTCAGCCAGATCCTTAAACCTCTCAAAAGCCGAATTTATTTCATCCTGTGTAAGACTGGCAAATCCCAACTCTTTAAGTCTTTCTTCAAAGGCATGTCGTCCAGAATGTTTGCCCAATACCATCTGGCTCTGCTTCAGCCCAATGGATTCGGGGGTCATTATCTCATAGGTCTGACGATTGCTCAACATACCATGCTGATGAATTCCTGATTCATGGGCAAAAGCATTGCTTCCCACGATCGCTTTATTTGCCTGTATATGCATACCCGTCAAATGACTGACCATGGCGCTGGTGCGATAAATTTGTTCGGTAACTATATCGGTATAACAATCAAACAAATCACTGCGGGTTTTTAAAACCATAACAATCTCTTCCATGGCAGCATTGCCTGCCCTTTCACCCAGGCCATTCACGGTACATTCCACCTGCTGTGCACCATTTTGAATTGCTGCCAGGGAATTGGCCACCGCCAGGCCAAGATCATTGTGGCAGTGCACACTTAATATTACATTATCAATACCGGGTACATTTTCTCTGATCCCTCTGATAAGAGCCCCAAACTCATCGGGCATTGCATAACCCACCGTATCGGGGATGTTGAGCACAGTAGCGCCGGCATCAATAACGGCTTCCAATACCTTGTAAAGGAATTCGGGCCGGGTTCTGGTCCCATCCTCAGGTGAAAACTCTACATCGTTGCACAGAGATTTTGCATAGGATACCATTTCTACAGCCCGCTTCAAGACTTCTTCAGGTTCCATTTTAAGCTTATATCTCATATGGATGTCTGAAGTTGCAATAAAGGTATGAATACGGGGTTTTGCTGCATATTGTATAGCTTCCCATGCTCTGTCAATATCCTGCTTTACTGCCCTGGCCAAAGCCACTATAACGGGCTTTTTTACATTTTGTGCAATGGTCTTTACCGCCTGGAAATCTCCCTTTGAAGCAATGGGAAAACCGGCTTCTATGGCATCCACACCAAGCCGTTCAAGCTGCTTGGCAATTTCCAGTTTTTCATGGGTGTTTAAACTGGCTCCCGGTGACTGCTCACCATCCCGGAGCGTGGTATCAAAAATATAAATCTTTTTGGGCATTTGTCATCCCCTTTCAGTATTTATTTTCTATCCACGGCATCATCTTCCTGAGTTCCTTGCCGACTTTCTCTATGGGATGTTCCTGCTCTTTTTTCCTCACAGCATTGAAATATGGGCGGTTGGCCTGATTTTCCAGAATCCACTTGCGGGCAAATTCACCATTCTGAATCTCCGACAGTACTTTTTTCATCTCCTTGCGGGTTTCTTCGGTGATAATCCTTTTTCCTGTAGTATAATCACCAAATTCAGCGGTATCACTGATGGAATATCTCATATAACTTAAACCACCCTGATTCATGAGATCCACTATCAGCTTCAATTCATGCAGACATTCAAAATACGCACTCTCAGGCTGATAACCGGCTTCCACCAAAGTCTCAAATCCCGCCTTAATAAGCTCGCATATTCCGCCGCACAGTACAACCTGTTCACCGAACAGATCGGTTTCGGTCTCCTCCTTGAAAGTGGTCTCCAGTACGCCTGCCCGGGTACCGCCTATACCCTTAGCATAGGCCAGCGCGTAGTCCCTGGCCCGACCCGAATAATCCTGATATACAGCCACAAGACAGGGAACCCCCTTGCCCTCCATATACTGGCTGCGCACTGTGTGGCCTGGTCCTTTAGGTGCAACCATTGCCACATCCACAAAGTCGGGAGGTTTAATCTGTCCAAAATGGATGTTAAACCCATGGGCAAACATGAGAATATTGCCCTCTTCAAGATTGGACTCAATACTTTCCTGATACAGCTTTGCCTGTTTTTCATCGGGAATCAGGATCATGATAATATCAGCTTCTTTGGCAGCCTGAGCAGTCTCCATCACAGCAAGCCCGGCTTCTTCAGCCGCCTTCCAAGATTTGCTCCCCTTATAAAGCCCTACAATGACATCAACACCGCTGTCCTTAAGATTAAGAGCATGTGCATGCCCCTGACTGCCATATCCAATAACAGCCACTTTTTTACCTGTCAATAAATCCAAATTGGCATCCTGATCATAATACAGCTTTGCCATTTTTATTCCTCCTTAAAATTATTATTCTTTATAAGTCTGTTACCCCTATCGACGGCAATTATACCGGTACGAACCATTTCCTTAATACCGAAATCCTTCAACATCTCCACAAAGGCGTTAATTTTATCCTGATCACCCGTTATTTCTATAATCAATGAATCCCTGCTTATATCCACTACTTGTGCCCTAAAAACGCTTACAATCTGAATTATTTCATTTCGCGTAGCCGGTGTGGCATGAACCTTTATCAGAGCCAGCTCCCGTGCCACCGAATCTTCAGCTATGTCGGCCACCTTTATGACATCAATCAGTTTGTTGAGCTGTTTAGCAACCTGCTCAATTACGTTCTCATCACCTTCCACCACTATGGTCATCCTTGAAATTGTGGGATCTTCGGTGGTCCCCACAGCCAGACTCTCAATGTTAAAACCGCGCCGGCTGAAAAGGCCTGCCACTTTGGCCAACACCCCGGGTTGATTCTCAACCAGCACACCCAATATATGTTTCATCATCCAACACCTCCTTATGGGATAATTAATATGCGGCTCTTTACAGTTTTAAAATCTATAAAAAAACCTTTCATCCCTTATGG
>JAMNZI010000206.1 GCA_023622385.1 Bacillota bacterium
GAAACGCCCAGACCTTCGGACAAGGTGGGCAGTACGAAAACATCCATGGCATCTAAATAATCCCATACCGGGGTTACGTATCCCGTGAATATGACATCACCTTCAACACCAAGGTCCTTGGCCCTCATCTTAAGGGCTTCCTCATATGGACCAGCTCCCACTATCATGAAGCGAACACCTCTACAGCAGCTCCTTATCATCGGCATGGCATCCAGAAGATGTTGAATACCTTTGGAGGGTACCAGTCTAGCCACACTCCCTATCACGATTGTATCGGGCCCTATCCCCAGACGCTCCCTTACATTCTGGCCTCCGCCATCACCGGGCAACGATATGCCGTTATATATGACGCTAATCTTGTCTCCGGGCACCCCGCATTCTCGTTCCAACTCGGACTTGAGCGCATGGGATACAGCAATGATGCCCTCTGTACGTTTTGCCAGGGCCTTTTCCATCTTGAACAGCATCGCACGCTTAAGCCTATGAGATAAGGGCAACACGAAGTTGTGAACGGTATAAACTTTAGGGCACCCGGCCAAAATCGCCCCGACCCTGCCCACCACCCCAGCCTTAAATCCGTGGCAGTGCAGCACATCCACACCTTGCTTCATTATGATGTGCGCAATTTTCACCGTTTTCATGGCATCCACATGCGGCTGTACCTCTCCCGGGAGATGAAATGGATAAACTTCTATACCTTCATTCCGTAGCTCTTCCATTGTAGTTTCGTCAAAGTTGCATGCTGCCAACACGTCAAATCCGGCACTTTTCAACCCCTTTGCCAAGGAAATATAGTGCTGCTTCATGCCTCCCGAAGCCGTTCGTATAAGCTCTAAAACCTTAATCCTTCTATTGAAACTCATGCCGTACCCCTCTTGCCTATACTTCAGCTTCTCTTTAACTGCATCTCACGATATATACCCTTTGACCCCTCAATATCCTCTACTTGCTGTGCAATGACAAATATAAACGGCAGACCCACATATATCATGCAGGTGGCAGCAGCCACTATGCCCGAATCGTTGACCGCAAACGCTACAGCGCTTCCCACCACTCCGCTGATAAAGCCGTAATACAGTGACGGATACCGCTCCTTTACGTCCTTGAAAATCCCCTTGGGCCGATAAAACAGTATTACCATAGCGAGCAATGAGGATAAAAACACCCGTGTCCATATGGTATATCTAAAGAGGCGAATGTTCATGGATATCTTCCTGTAAGCTATATTGAACAGCTCCTGCACGCCGTTTTCCCTGATCAGCTTCACGGTCTGCCCTATATGCGACTGGCTCTCAACCGCTCTGAAGCCGTCCAAAATAAACAATCCCACAATGGCAATTACCAGAACCAGGCTGAGAGCTGCTACCCGTTCCCACGTAATCCTGTATCCTGCCATCAGCATGATAAACAATCCAAACGCCATAAATGCCGTTATAGCCCCGCCTACATTGGTACCCCACCATGGCAACGCCAGAGTAGCCAGAACCATAGCCAGCAGCACAACCGCTCCACTCAAGATTATGCTGCGCTGCAGCCTCAGCCGCTCCACAGCCGCCCCAGTGCCTATACAGGCAGCTCCAACCAACGCCCCCATGTATTCGTTGCCTATTCCGTAAAACCGTGCCCCGCTTATCACATCGTATCCCAGCGGAGACCACTGTATCAGCCTTGCACCAGTCCACTGATCAATCAACAACCCCCCTGTCATCATAAGGCATATTATCATAATCCTGTCCAGCATGCTGGGAATAAGCTTCCAAATGATAGCCGCAAACAATAAGGTGAAAGCCACTGCTATCAAAGCGGCTACTGCCAGAGAAGATTGATGTACAAGGGGTAAAATGAGGTAGGTGAAAGGTACCAGCATCGCAAACAACAGGCACAATTTGATGGCCCCCAGGTATTTTCTCTTAAATAAAAGCACTATCAGCGAGCCTACAACCACCGCTATGATGTAGAATACAAATGCCCGTATTAAGAAGGGGCGTTGATTGAAAATCTCTACCAGCTTTTGATTAAAAGCCATAATGCCCTCCAATCCGCTATCGTTATAGGCGCTCCTCATAGGAGCACCGCCCTGCTCTGGAAGAGGCGGTATGCCAAAGAAGTCGAGCACAGTGATCCCCAAATCCAGATTGGTCACTACACCCATGCGGTGGGTTGAAGCGGACGTGAGCCATCCCTTACGCACGCCCTTGCCCGCCACAATTACAGGTGTTAAACGGTTGTTGACCTCCAATTCCCGCAAGGGGCCTAAAGCTGTAAAGATTATGATGAGGTCCCTGTCCATGTCAAGCCGCTCCATCAGCCATCCTATGAAGGTATCCCCCTCCTCTATGGCTTTACGCCTGTGCCCCTCAAGTACGCTATCCATCACCATATGCCTGTAAGCTTCTGCCCTGTAGGTATCGCCCCATTCAACGGCTATGACATCGGCTTTATCCCATACCCTTTGAACCGCCTGAGCCATCCTGTCAAAATCCACCTTTATACCAAAAGGCCGGGTACCGTCCTTTTGGTTTAGCCATTCTCCCACCTCTCCCAACGGAACAACGCCCTTGTCATCCATCATCATTGATGCTAGATACCGCTGTTGCTTCTCGGAAGTGTCGCTGTTTCCAATGACGGCCACCTTGTATCCGTTCTGCGCCAGGGCAGTACCCAACGCTCCCACTTTGACAGGGTAGGGCCTGTTTGCATTATTACGATATACAGCAGCGATTCCTATGCTGGCTATTGAACCGGACTCCAACCTGCGGCCGGTTATTTGATAATAGAGGTCGGCAACTCTTTGACCCTGATATACTTCATCGGCTGAAAAAGCCTGAGGAGAATTGGAGGAGCCGGTAATCCTGGCACCTGCCCCCATGGTGACATACAGGTTGTTGCACGAGCGGCTTCCCGCCGTGTTGGTGGTCATAAGCCCAATTGCACCGACCTCAATCAATCTGTCTATGTTGGGCGTGGAAGCCTCTTTTATGTCCTTCCATCCTATGCGATCCAGAGCCACCAGGACCACCTTGCCCTTTTCCGCCTCGGGCAAGGCGGTGTTCTGCATAACCTTGCCACTTAATTGGGGCAACAATCCAGTATACTCGCTGGTACCCGGTAGAAACGCACTATCCGCATTCCAAGTATTCGCACTTGAAATGCTGGCCGGCCCTGTATTTTGCTCAACCTGTTCATCCATAGCTTTAGTAGTAGATCTGTTATCTACCTCAGATTGATAGATTGAAGATTGATAGATTGACGCTGCGTCACTCGCCAGCGCTGTATTTCCATAATTCAAGGCTATAGAACATAATGAAACGCTGAACACAATGAGTAGAAAAAACGCCTTTTTCAACGCACCTCACCTCATCGATTTTCCCCAAAAATATTCCTGTCATACCCGGTGGCAACACGCTATCCTATATAAAAAAGCAGCTGCCAAATGTCGTCGGCAGCCGCTTTTTTGTTCTGGTTTATATATGATATACCCATCTCATTCATTCAATTCTAATTGTGTATGCTCAAATCCTACCGTTGTCCACTCAACAGGCGGAACGCTTTAACGGTTTCCACAATGCGGGCATCTCCCGGGTCCACCACCGGAGCATCGAGGCCGTAGGCCAACGCCATAGCCAGATAGGTACTTCCAACGCTATCATTATCCGGCCAGGGCCTGCACACTTCCCCTATATCCACAGTGGTCACCAGGCCCAGCTCATCCTTCATCAGCTTAATGGCTTGCAGCGCATCCATGGCTTCCGAAGGACGGGCAGCCACATCCGCCATCGTACAATCAATAATTACATTCTCTTTGGGTATGCCATAGGACTCGGCAGCGCTCACAATCCTCTCGGCCATCTTCAGCCTGCTTCTAGCATCAATTGGAGCACCCTTCTCATCTCTGATGTATCCCACAACGCAGGCGCCGTACTTTGCAACAGCTGGAAATACCGAATCCATGACGGCCTGTTCGGCGCTTACCCCGCGCACCAGCGGCTTACCGTTGTACAGCCTCATAGCAGCCTCAAGAACATCGGCACTCGTGCTATTCAACTCAAGAGGCAGGTTCACAACAGCCTGAATCTCGCGTACCAGGTTGAGCATGGCTTTCTTCTCATCTATTTCCGGGATGGCCACATCAATCGCCAACATATCAGCTCCTTGGCTTCTCTGTGCGATGGCTTCTGACACTATATCCCCCATGTTGCTGCTTTGTATTGCCCTAACAACGCTTTCATTGAACCTCGCATTTATCCTACCGCCGATGAG
>JAMNZI010000009.1 GCA_023622385.1 Bacillota bacterium
GGTTTGAAGATTGCCTGATTTGCAGCGCTTACATCCAGTATACCATTTGCCCCCGTGCTGTCAATCTCTCGAAAGTTTGGGGTTTTAAGCCATTTCAGCTTCTTATCCACCTCTATGGCTTGTCCCAGCCTTATAACGGTGCCATTCTGAGAAACCATGAAAATATCATTGGGATTGTCCACGATTATTTCCGAAATATCCTCCTCCAGCTGCTGCTTGTATACCTCTTCCAGCACGCGGCTTAAAGCCTTCACCTGATACCAATCGGCAACCGAAAGGGGTCTGCCCACCGTACATCCCACAAGCCCCAATCCCTGTACCAGCGGATAAGGCACGTCCTCCAATTTATCATGAATCTCCATCACATAGCCTTCTATATCTATGACGACATAAGACCCCAAATACGGGATAGCCGCTACCGGCTTCCTTTCCTCTACTTCGATGATGACCTCGTCGGGATAGTTAAAATCTATGGATATAACCTTTAAAAGAGGATTGGATTCAATCCTTTCCCTTATCTCTTTCCTATCTATTTTAAAAATATTTTGACCTAAAGGTATTCCTGCTATACGAATGATATCGTCATCTTTTATATTTTTGTTGCCCGTAACGGTTACCGCTTTCACCTGAAACACTTCGGTACCCATATATACCATAGCAACCAGGACGGCCAACAAAAACAGCAGCAGGAATAACCCCTTTTTCCTTCCGCTCCCCATAAAGCTCCCTCAGCCTTTCATATATATACAAAGAGCCTGCATTTAATCGTTTGTCTTAACGATATCGGCTCCTATGTTCCTCAATACGACTTCAAGCTGTTCATAGCCCCTGTCGATGTAAAAAGCGTTTTCCACGATCGTCTGGCCTTCGGCACGCAAACCCGCCAGTACCAGCGCCGCTCCTCCCCTCAAATCCTTAGCCTCAACAGTTGTACCCTTTAAACTCCTTACCCCGTGTATGATGGCGGTTTGCCCGTCAATCCTTATATTAGCTCCCATCCTCACCAGTTCAGGCACATGCCTGAACCTGTTTTCAAATATGGTCTCGGTCACTATGCTGGTTCCCCTGGCCACCGACAGCAGGCTGGTAAACTGGGCCTGCATATCAGTTGGAAAACCTGGATAAGGTAAGGTCTTGATGTGCTCAATGGCCCTGAGCCGGTATTTCCCCTTCACCCTTACGCATGAGTCTTGGACTTGAACGGTACAACCCGCTTCCCTCAGCTTGTATATTATGGACTGTACGTGTTCGGGTATCACATTATCGATTAAAACGTCGCCTCCCGTTATGGCAGCTGCAACCATATAAGTGCCCGCCACGATGCGATCGGGTATAATGGTATATTCCACTTCCTCGAAACTGCTCTGCACGCCCTCTATCACTATGGTATTGGTGCCCGCTCCCCGTACCTTCCCTCCCATGGCATTGATAAAGTTTTGCAGGTCCACGATCTCCGGTTCCTTGGCGGCATTATAGATGACCGTACGCCCCTTGGCCTTTACCGCCGCCAGCATCACGTTTTCAGTAGCTCCCACGCTCGGATAATCTAAATGAACGATTCCTCCTTCCAACTTGGGCGCAACGCAATCCAGATAGCCGTTGGATTCATCTATAAGTACTCCCAGTTGCCTGAGCCCTTTGATGTGGAGGTCAATGGGGCGCTGCCCTATCTCACAGCCTCCAGGATATGTGATTCTCGCCCTACCTGTCCTAGAAAGCATTGCTCCCAAAAATATTATGGAAGAACGGATCTCCCTGACATAGCAATCGGGTATTACCCACCGGGATACCGTGGAAGGGTCAATGATTAAATCCCTGCCTTCCCTTTTTACCTTGCAGCCAATGGATTCAAGGATCAAGATGGTCTTATCTACATCCAGAAGCTTTGGGCAGTCATGCAAAACGACCTGCTTTTCAGTCAACAATATGGCTGCTAATACAGGAAGAATGGCGTTCTTAGCTCCCCCTACACGCACCTTCCCCTCCAATCGCCTGCCACCGTTTATTACATACTGTGCCATTAATCACACCTCTTTTCATGAATATCATGACATCGCCCTCAATACTTTAGTATGCATCAACCATGCATCAACTCTTCACACCACCATGATATGCAGCATAAAAAAGAGGTGTGACACGGCGCACGGCAGACTAGCTTACCTTTGCATATTTCGATATATTGAGCAGTACCCCTATGCTGGCCATGAAAATGGCCAGGGAAGAACCTCCAAAGCTTATAAAGGGAAGGGGCAAACCGGTGGGTGGCATGGAGGCGGTCACTACCGCTATATTGATAACGGTTTGAATGCCTATCATGCCGATAATGCCGGAGGCTAGCAGACATCCAAAGAGGTCAGGAGCCGTAATGGCTATTTTCAAACCCCTCCAAATGAGGACGACAAACAGCAGTATGAGCAGCGCACACCCAACAAATCCGAGCTCCTCGCCGATTATGGCAAATATGAAGTCGGTCTCGGGATAGGGTATGTACAGGTACTTTTGCCTGCTCTCGCCCAGTCCCATTCCAAACAGGCCACCCGATCCCAGAGAATACAGCGACTGTATTATCTGATACCCCGTTTCCAGAGGGTCCTTCCACGGGTCCAAAAAAGCCGTCCATCTCTCCATGCGGTATTTTGCCGACATTATGAGGAGGGCAGCAGCCCCGGCACCTCCAGCTACCAACAAGCCCAGGTGCCACAGCCTGGCACCAGCCACAAAGAGCATCACCATTACAAGTAGGACCAGGCTGCCCGCCGTGCTCATGTTGGGCTGCAGCATTATAAGTCCGAACAGCACGCCGGTTACCAAAAGGTAAGGCACCACGCCTTTGAAAAAATACTTCATCTTGTCCTTCCTTTCGGACATGCTTGAGGCCAAAAACAGCACAAGGGCAAACTTGGCGATTTCTGAAGGTTGAACGCTCAAGCCCCCTATATTCAGCCATCGCTTGGCGTTATTTCGCTCAACGCCCACAACCAGCACAGCCAACAAAAGCGCTATGCTCAAGGCCAGCAACAGCTTGGAAAACTTCTTCAGCTTCCAGTAATCCAAGTTTGCGGTAAACGCCATGGCCACAAAGCCGACGACCGCCCACAGGCACTGGCGTTTAAAAAAATAGTATTTGTCCCCCCATCTCATTTGAGCATAATAGAAGCTAGCACTGAATACCATGATGGTGCCAAAGGCCACCAGTATTATTATGGTAAGCAAAATGGGATAATCGATGGGATTTTTGGCCTTCTTGGGCTTTTTTGTGGTCATTCAACTTCCCCCTTAAGAGCCTTGACAGCGCTCTTAAAGACTCTTCCCCTTTCCTCATAGTCCTTGAACATATCCCAACTGGCACA
>JAMNZI010000115.1 GCA_023622385.1 Bacillota bacterium
TCGTGCGTTACGTAGATGAAGGTGGTTTGCAATCTGTGATGCAGCTTTGTAAGCTCGGTTCTCATCTGAACCCTCAATTTTGCATCCAAGTTGGACAACGGCTCATCCATCAAGAACACCTTGGGTTCGCGGACTATAGCACGTCCTACAGCCACCCTCTGTCTCTGTCCACCCGACAGAGCCTTAGGCTTTCTGTTCAAAAGATGCTCAATATCCAGCATTCGTGCAGCTTCCTTTACACGCCTATCTATTTCAGCCTTGGGTACTTTTCTGAGCTTGAGACCGAAAGCCATGTTGTCGTATACCGTCATATGCGGATACAAGGCGTAGTTCTGGAAAACCATTGCTATGTCCCTGTCTTTGGGAGCCACATCGTTGACCAATCTATCGCCGATGTAGAGTTCCCCCTCTGTGATCTCCTCTAGCCCGGCAACCATACGCAGCGTAGTAGTCTTTCCACATCCAGAAGGCCCTACCAAAACTATGAATTCCTTATCAGCAATGTCAAGCGTAAAATTGCTTACAGCAGTAACCCCTCCCGGATATACCTTAGACACGTTTCTAAAAGTTACACTTGCCATTTAAACCCCTCCATAACAGTATTTTCCGCACCTCTCGGATGCAAAACTTAAAAAAATATCAAATTCATGATTATATTATAAGGTGTCCAGGACAATCTGACTATAGATATTATTAACAAAAAAAACGCATGGGTTTTTGAAAGTATTGCATAAATTGGTGACTACCTCCCTTACACATCAATATTTTATAACTTATTGTGGTTCATTTCCATACAGCAGTTTTTTATTGAAAAAGCTGCTGTATGGAGTACATAAGCTCTGAGAAGCAAAAAATTTTTAATCATACGCCCAACTGGTTGTATTTTTATTCAATGATATGTATAATTATAACGTATCTATAATAATTCAAAAGGGGGGCGCAACGTTGATCAGGGTTAGCGTCGTTGGCGCAACGGGATATGCCGGCATAGAGCTGGTGAGGCTACTTTATTCCCATCCACAAGTAGAGCTTGTGCATCTCGTATCCCAAAGCTTTGCCGAACAGCCCATATCCAACATATACCCAAATTTCAAAGGATTGCTCGACAAGGCATGCAGCAAGCTCGATATCGACAAGATCGCAGAGGAAAGCGATGTCGTATTCGCTTCATTGCCTCACGGAATTTCAAACCAAGTGATTCCAGCTCTGTACGAAATGGGTAAAAAGGTGATTGACTTGAGCGGCGATTTTAGATACAAATCAGCCGAAGTATATGAAAAGTGGTATGGGGTACACCATGAGCGCCCAGACCTGCTGCAAGCATCGGTATACGGGCTTCCAGAATTATATAGGAAAGAGATCAAAACAGCCAGGCTAGTCGGCAACCCTGGCTGTTATCCAACATGCGCTATATTAGGTCTGGCTCCATTGGCTAAATATCAGTTGATCGATTTAAATTCCATCATCATCGACGCCAAATCGGGAGCAACGGGTGCAGGCAGGGAGCCGTCACAAGGCCTTCACTTCTGCGAAGTGGATGAAAACGTAAAAGCATATAAGGTAGCAACCCATCGCCATACCTCCGAGATAGAGCAAGAGCTCAGCATACTGGCCCAACAGGAGGCTGTGTTATCCTTTACTCCGCATCTATTGCCTGTAAAACGGGGAATTTTGAGCACTATATATGCCAACATGAAAAAGTCGCTGAGCTTTGAAGATGTTTACGGCCTGTACAGGGAATTTTATGCCGGCGAGCCGTTTATAGTCCTTCACGATGAAGGAAGCCTGCCCGAGATAAAACATGTGAATGGTTCAAACAACTGCCACATCGGATTTGTGGTTGACAGGCGCACCCATCGAATAGTAGTGGTGGCAGCCATAGACAACCTCATAAAAGGCGCAGGGGGGCAAGCTGTACAAAACATGAATATACTGTTTGGCCTAGACGAGACTGCAGGCCTGCGCAATCCCGGATGGTACCTATAAAAAGCTTTGCTTTCCATAGCCATCCTAAAAAGGATGATTGAAAAAATTTAAATTCTCAAAGATATTTAACCAGCCACAAAGCAAATGTCATATAGGGGAGAGGAGAAAGGTTTATGGATGCTTTAATTCACAAGGCCAATATATTGACCGAGGCTTTACCTTACATACAGCAGCTCAGCGGCAAGACAGTTATCATAAAGTACGGGGGAAACGCCATGATAAGCGACGATATAAGCCGTACCATCATGCAGGATATCACCCTTCTTAAATATGTGGGAGTAAACCCTATTGTGGTGCATGGCGGAGGGCCTGAAATTACTAAAATGCTTGAGGCTTTAAACATCCCATCGAGGTTTCACAATGGCTTGCGCATTACTACAGAGGAAGCCATGGAAGTGGTACAAATGGTGCTGACAGGAAAGATCAACAAGGACATAGTCTCCCAGCTTAACTCCTTAGGAGGTAAAGCTATAGGCCTGTGCGGGAAAGATGCCAACCTAATAGAGGTGGAGCCCATGGACCCCATAGACGGAGTAAGCCTAGGCTATGTGGGCAAGATCAAAAATATAAATTGTAAGGTACTGGAAATACTGGCAAGGGATGAATACATTCCGGTAATCGCCCCCATAGGCGTAGGCCCTGACGGGCACAGCTACAACATAAACGCCGATACGGTAGCGGGAGAGGTGGCTGCAGCTCTAAAAGCTGAAAAGCTGATATTTCTCACAGACGTCGATGGGATAAGGCGGGACCCGCAGGACCCCGATTCAATCATATCGGTCATAACCGTAGAAGAGGTGTACGAGCTGATAGACAAGGGTATAATAACTGGCGGCATGATACCAAAGGTAAAGGGCTGCATAAAGAGCATTGAGCAAGGCGTCAGACGCACTCACATCGTCAACGGCACCATCCCCCACCCCATCCTTCTTGAGATATTCACCGATAAAGGGATTGGCACCATGGTAACGCGATAAAACTTAAAAAAATCCATAAAAGCAGTCATTGCAATGACTGCTTTTATGCTATATCCTATTTAGAGAAAAATTTACGAAAGAAGGGATCCCATTGACCGGTAAATTGTACAGAACAAAAGCTGCACAAAATGCCCTTGCCAACCTGGCCATCATAGCCACAGTCATCTTCTGGGGAATGTCATTTGTGAGCTCCAAGGCCATCCTCAACGCAGGCGTGCCTCCATTTACCATGGCCTTCCTCCGTTTTTTCATAGCATCATTGATATTGTTACCTATTCTAAACCGAACGCAGCCCCATACCCGTATACGAAAAGAGGACAGGGCTCCCTTGGTGCTGAGCGCCCTTTTCGGAGTAACCATATACTTCTTGTTTGAAACCTGGGGGATAAAGCTCACATCGGCGGCCAGCGCATCTATGATAGTCGCCAGCGTACCCGTGTTCACCATATGCGCCGAATATGTCATCTATAAAAACAATATTTCGCCCATTAAATGGCTCGGAGTATTGATGTCCATGGCAGGAGTGTATTTCATAATTAAAAGAGGACAACCCGGCGAAAACAATCCGCAGGCCCTATGGGGCAACCTGCTCATGCTGGGCGCCTGCCTGTCATGGGTTGCATATATATTGATTAGCAAGGGCTTAAACGCCAAGCTTTCGGGGCTAGCTCTCACCGCATATCAGAGCTTGTTTGGGGCACTATTTCTCCTACCACTTGCTCTACTTGAATACAGCCTTTGGCGCCCCATACCGCCTATAGCATGGATAAATATAATATATCTTGCCGTATTCTGCAGCGCAATAAGCTATTTTCTCTATATATATTCCCTCTCGCATCTGGATTCAGTTGTGGTCTCGTCGTATGTAAATCTTATACCGGTGGTAAGCGCCCTAGGCAGCACATTCATACTGGGTGAAGAGATAACCGCCCAACAGATTTTAGGCGGACTGATAGTAATAGCGGGCGTTTATATAGTTAATCTAAAAAAAGAAGATCAAGATAGCAGTCTAAAACAGCGCAGGCGCATCAATAGCCATCAGTCAAAAGCCTAGCATTAGAAATATCGTAATGCAAAAATGCTGCAAATGCCAGGCTGAAATTTTGTAGCCTACATCAAGGGCTATATCAAATGGATTTGAAAATCCATTTCACGAAATGCTATTGTAATATCTTTGCTCTGCCGTTATAATTTATCTAGGCGTTGCAGCAGTCTCTACACCAACAATCGCTGAAATTTTAATCCGATCAAGCAAAATTTAGACGGGACCGTTGGATAGGTTTTATTCCCTAAAATTGTCCGGAACTGTAAACACAGACAAAAAATTAAATGAGGTGATATCATTATGTCATTAAACCCTGAATGGAGGCGCAGGATACTAAACTGGAAAAACGAGCTCACCCGCCACTTCTACATACCCATAGGTGAAATCGAATGGGAAGGGTTTACCACAAAGCAGCAGCTCACCTACAGGGAAGCGCTAAAAGGAAACTTCTCCCCCATGCCAGAGGGTACGAGATGGGGTGCAAAGTGGGAATACGGTTGGTTCAGGAGCAATATAACCCTGCCAGATGAAGCAGCAGGCAAACGCATCGTGATGAAAGTCGATGTCGGCGGAGAAAGCGCCATATACGTAAATGGCGTAAATGCCGGTGCAAAAGACAATGAGCACCATGAGGTGACATTGACCATGAACGGGGTGCCGGGGCAGCGATACGAAATACTGGTAGAGGCTTATGCCGGCCACGGCCCCAGAGTATCGGGCGTAGGGCCCACGCCTCCTGGCCGACTCACCGTTCCCGAACCCGGTCCCACCCAAGCCGTGGTAGGAAAGAGCACCTATGGCATTTGGGAGGAAGAGGTATATCAGCTGTGGCTTGACGTGCAAACCCTGTTTGAAGTTCGCGAAAGCCTTGATCCCGATTCATTGAGGGTGGCCGAAATCGATGCCGGCCTGAAAGATTTCACTTTAATTGTGGACTTTGAACTGCCGTATGAAGAAATGATGAAGACCATACGTGCCGGAAGGGAGCGTTTGAAACCGCTTCTTGAGTGCGTCAACGGTTCTACGGCTCCCGTCATGTTTGCATTTGGGCATTCGCACATAGATGTGGCCTGGCTATGGCCGCTGGCCGAAACCGAAAGAAAATGTGCCCGCACCTTTGCAACCCAGCTAGCATTGATGGAAGAGTACCCAGAATACAAGTTCTTGCAAAGTCAACCCCACCTTTACATGATGGTGAAGCAGCGCTATCCTGAACTCTACGAAAGGATCAAGCAGGCTATAAAGAAAGGCCAATTCATTCCAGAAGGCGGTATGTGGGTTGAGGCCGACACCAACATATCGGGCGGCGAAAGCTTGATCAGGCAGTTCATTCACGGCAAACGCTTTTTCAAAGAGGAGTTCGGCATAGACAGTCAGCTGTGCTGGCTTCCCGATGTCTTTGGCTATTCGGCCGCTCTTCCGCAGATCATGAAAGGGTGCGGCATCAAGTACTTTTCTACTCAAAAGATATTCTGGGGGGCATACACCGGCGGCGAGCCTTTCCCATACAACACCTTTATATGGGAGGGGATAGACGGCTCCGAAATTCTGGTGCACCTGCACAACGACTATAACTCCCATACCAACCCGGCTACGCTGATTCAGCGGTGGAACGAGCGCGTCCAGAAGGACGGGATATCCACCCGCCTGCTTCCCTTCGGCTATGGAGATGGCGGCGGCGGCCCAACCCGCGATCACCTGGAATACCTAAGGCGGTGCAAGGACCTGGAAGGGGTACCTAGGACAAAGATATGCCATCCATTGGAATTCTTCCATGACCTTGAAAAGCGTGGGTTCCCCCAAAACAGGTATGTAGGCGAACTCTATTTCCAGGCGCACCGCGGCACTTACACCTCCCAAGCTAGAACCAAGAGGGGCAACCGCAAGAGCGAAATAGCCCTTAGGGAAGCCGAGATGTGGGGAGCAACCGCAAGAGCACTTAAAGGATATGCCTTCCCACTGCAAGCTGTGGACCAGGCATGGAAGACGGTACTGCTCAATCAGTTCCACGACATCCTGCCGGGGTCATCCATTCAAAGGGTATACGAGGAAGCCGAAGCAGATTATGAAAGGGTAATCTCCACAGCCAAAAAGGTAGCCCAAGAGGCCGCTTGCTCATTGCTGGATAAAACCTCCGAAAAGGCAATTACGGTATTCAATTCACTCTCATGGAACAGGACGGCCATAGTATCGTTGCCCAAGGAATTTAAAGGGGCTACGCTGGCTGACGGGCGACCTTTGCCGGTTCAACAATCCGAAGATGGCTTGCTGGCAGAGGTTGAAGTGCCCTCCTGTGGATGGATTACGCTGTACCCCGGAGACGAAAAAGCAGTTGAAAACACCCTTAAAGTTACCCTAAATTCGATGGAAAATGAATTCCTGCGCATAGAATTCAACGATAAGGGTGAAATAGTAAGCATATTTGATAAAGAGGTTGGCCGCGAGCTTGCTGCCGGGCCTTGTAACAGTTTCAAGATGTACAAGGACGTTCCCGGTGACTGGGACGCGTGGGATATCGACAGCATGTACAGCTTAACGCCGGTCGAGCTGAATGAACCCGCTTCCTTCGAAGTGGTAGCCCAAGGGCCTCTGATGGCTATTTTAAGGGTCAAAAGGAAGCTCCACAACTCCCTCATGACTCAGGATATCATCCTGAGGCGTAACAGCAGGCGCGTGGATTTCGTGACCACAATTGACTGGCAGGAATCTCACAAGCTGCTGAAAGTAGCCTTCCCGGTGAATATCCATACAAATGAAGGCGTACACGAAATTCAGTTTGGCCACTTGAAGCGCCCCAACCACAAATCCCGATGGTTTGATGCTGATCGGTTTGAGGTATGTAACCACAAATGGTCGGCCCTGATGGAAGAAAACCGGGGATTTGCAGTGCTAAATGACTGCAAATACGGGGTAAATACCCTAGGCAACAGCATCAACCTGACGCTTCTGAGGGCACCTTTGGCGCCTGACATGAACGCCGACAAGGGCATCCAGCACTTTACCTATTCATTCTATGCATGGAATGGTAGCTTTGCGGAAAGCGATGTAATCCGCGAGGCCTATGACGTCAACTGCCCCGTAATGGTGGTAAACGGCGCCGCCGAAAGCTGTACTTCGCTATTTTCGTTGGATGCTGCCAACATAATCCTTGAAACGGTGAAGGTTCCCGAAGATGGGTCAAATGACATAATACTGCGCATGTACGAATCCAAACGCACGGCCACACGCTGTACGCTGTCGGTGGCATTCCCCGTTGCAGGGGCCCAGCAGACCGACATGCTTGAGAATACCGAAAAAGAGCTGACAGTCCAGGATAACAGGATAGAATTGGACTTCAGGCCCTTTGAAATCAAAACCGTACGCCTAAAACTGTCAGCAACGAAGCAATAAATCAAATTTGTTTAAACGCAAAAAGAGAGGGGATACAATCTCCTCTCTTTTTATGCAAGCTTTGCTTACATTAATTGTTCTCTCATTGCTTATACATCGCCGCGATAGGCCAATGCTATGCGTGTTTAATAGCTCCAGTCGGGCAGCTGTCCATGGCCTCCTGGACGTCTTGTTCCAGCTCGGCCGGAACATCGGTGGCTATGGCTTCTGCCTTATCGTCGTCATTCCAATGGAATACCTCCTCACACGTACTGATGCATAGCCCACAGCTTATACACAGGTCCTGATCAACGTATACCTTCAACTTCATTCCTCCTCTTCATCATTTCGTTGATATTCTCTATATATTTTCTCCATAAGTCCATGTTTTGATTAATCCATTTTCAGATGCCATGGTCATATACGCTTAAAAATACAAATCAGCAGGCAATTATGGGTAATCTAGATTTTAAATTTGCACAGCAGTAGTAAATATGTGCATCATTGTTAAAATTTTCAACCATTGGAGGATACAATATGATGCGATAGAGCTTTTACGGTAAAATTAAAGCTTGAAAAGTCAATTACACTGTGTTATAAGTAATTCGTACAACAAAATAAGAGCTAGATTGTAACCACAATTTGCACCGCAATTTATATGTAAAAGGAATTTTGCCTATCATGCACAACAGCCACATATGCATTTTAAAATTTTAAATATAAAACCAGAAAGGAGCATTAAAATGGCAGAGTGGCTGTCTCAACAAGACCTCACCTTAATTGGAATGATTTCCAGCATAGTAGCCGGGTTGGGTACGGGAATAGGGGCTATACCGGTATTTTTTACGCGCAGGATCTCCGATAAAACCATAAATGCAATGCTGGGGTTTGCAGCAGGGGTGATGCTGGCCGCCACATCTTTCAGCCTGGTGATACCCGCCATAGAAAAGAGCGGTGGAGGCATCAAGGGAGCGGTTACCGTTTCGGTAGGCATCATACTAGGCGGCTTATTCCTGGATTACATAGACAAGGCCCTACCACATTTCCACACAGTGGCGGGCATGGAAGGCAAGAAAAAAGATTTGAGCCGGATATGGCTGTTCATAATCGCCATCACCATACACAATTTTCCTGAAGGGTTGGCGGTAGGCGCAGGATTTGGCGATTTTGACTATGCCAATGGATTGGCCCTCACCATAGGAATAGGCATACAAAACATACCCGAAGGATTGGCCGTGGCCATGGCGTTGGCCACCCAGGAAAATTCCTCCCTCGGCAAAGCCTTTTTAATATCGCTCCTGACAGGGCTGGTGGAGCCGGTTGGTGCCCTCATAGGCTTAGGGCTAACCCAGCTGGCGCGTCCCATCCTGCCGATTACGCTAGCCTTCGCTGCCGGCGCCATGCTATTTGTAATCAGCGATGAGATGATACCCGAAACCCATAGGCGCGGTCAGCATAGGATCGCCACATATGGCGTGCTTATAGGCTTTGCCGTAATGACCATTTTGGATACCCTCATATAGGGTAAAACGGAAATTTATAACGTGCGGCACAAGAGGTGGCTTATATGGTAATTGGGGTGTGCAAAATAAACCTCCTTATGGAAGAAGCCTTCTCATTAAAAGAAAAAAGGCGAATCCTCAAAAGCCTCATAGATCGCCTCAAAAGCCGGTTCAACGCGTCAATCGCAGAGGTGGATCTAAACGATAAATGGCAAACTTCTGTGCTAGGCATAGCATGCGTATCCAACGAAGGGAATCATGTAGACAGCATGCTATCCAGCATCATAGAGTTCGTCGAAAACGATGGCCGGGTCATAATAACCGAATTCAGCACTGAGAAGATATATGTTTAGCCATCGACCCGCTCCACCACAATACGGAAACCCTCTACTTTGACCACTCTCACCTTTGTACCTTTAGGAATGAACTCCCCTTCTGTTACCACATCCACCCTGCGGTCGCCTATCTGGGCCGTTCCAGATGGCCTGAGCATGGACAGAGTAACCCCTTCCATCCCCACCAGGCTCTCCTCGGGCTGAACGCTGCTATATCCATGCTCCTTATCCAGCCTGGAGTGGAGCAATAAGGTACGGGATATCCTCCCTCCTCTTGTAGCCGAGCGATAAGCCCATACCAAAAGCGATGCGATGACCAGCAGCACTGCAGCTATCATGCCCATCAAAACGGGCGGGGAAACCACACGGGAGGCAACCACTACGCCTATTATGAGCGAGATAATGCCCACCGTGCCCGCTATGCCAAAGCCAGGTGTCATACATTCGATGGCCACCAGCACAGCTCCCAATATGAACAATACCGCCATCAACCATTCCATGTGCTCAAGCGCCTCTATTAAGGCCATGGCCCATCCCCCTTTAACTCTCCTCTTCAACCCTTTCTGGTCACCGCAGTGCTGCCAAGCTGTAGTCCTGCTCTTACCGGGCTTTTCACCCCGGTTGCACTCCACTTCAGATTTTGTCGAAGAATTTTACGGCTGTTTATCAAATGTTTTTCATTACTATGCTTTCGACTATATCGGCAACCTCCTCACACACATCACAGCAATTTTCAAAGCATTCAAATACCTGCGTCCAGGCTATAACCTCTATGGGATCCTGGGATTCGACATAAAGCCTTCTCAAAGCGGCGGTATACAGCCTGTCGCCCTCCTCTTCCATGTCATTGAGCTCCACGATGTACTTGTGAATGGTAGAAGATTTGCGGAAATTAGGGAACTCATACATCAATTCTTTTAAAGTTTCAGTACACCTGGATATTATCCTCACAAACTCAATGCTCTCATGCCGTATAGATTTTATATTGTAGATATAAAGGCGCATCAATATCTCTTCAATGGAGTCCACCACGTTGTCAAGCTGGTCTGCCAGCCTGATTATGTCTTCCCGTTCTATGGGCGGCAAAAATTCTTTTAGCAGATGGCGCAACATCTCATGCTTTTCAGCATCGGCAGTATGCTCTATGTTGTGAATTTCGGTGATCTTACGTGAAAGCCCTTCGATTTTGTAGTTGTCAATGGTGGTTTGCAACATTTGAGAAGCATTACATGCGTGCTCAGCCACTTTTTTGAACATTTCATAATAGCTGTAACCTTTTTTTCGTCCTAACATCTGTACCTCCTACTTTTTATATATTTTTCTATTTCATATTTATTCCTATATTCAGCAAAAGGCAATCGCTTAAATGGCCGTTAAAAGAGCCATATAAATAACCTGGCCATCAGAAAGCCGATGAGACCGCAACCAGGGAAAGTCAAAATCCAAGTAAGCACCATTTCCTGTACCACCGACCAATTTACCGAAGAAATACGTTTGGCTGACCCTACGCCCATGATAGCAGTGGTCTTGGTATGGGTAGTGCTCACCGGAAAGCCCAACAACGAAGATAAAAGGAGACATATAGCCGCAGCTAAATCAGCCGAAAAGCCTTGATATTTTTCCAATTTCACCATGTCCATGCCCACCGATTTGATGATCCTATATCCTCCCACCGAGGTTCCCAGGGCCATGACCAGCGAACACAGGACTATAAGCCATAGGGGGATTTGAAACTGGTCTACCCCTGCTTGCCCCTTTGCCAGAAACATCCCCAGCAAAAACACGCTCATGAACTTCTGCCCGTCCTGTGCACCGTGCATGAAGCCCATAGCGGCAGCACCAAATATCTGGGCATTTCCAAAAAATCCCTGTGTTTTTCGCCTATCTACCTTTTTGAATAAGAATCCCATCAGTTTAACCGTTATAAAACCAAGGATAAATCCCAAAAAAGTTGACAGCACAAGCCCATAAATGACCTTTACCCATTCTGCCCCATTTATGCCCGAAAACCCTCCCTGGAGGGCTATTGCCGCACCCGAAAGGCCAGCTATAAGAGCATGGCTTTCACTTGTAGGAATCCCAAACCACCAGGCAGCGGTGGCCCATGTCACTATTGCAAATAGAGCGGCACACAGCGCCACCAACGCCGTGTGGGTATCTCCGCGGAAATCCACCATATTGTATATCGTCATGGCAACAGAATTGTTTACAATGGTCATAACAAACACGCCCAAAAAATTGAATACGGCAGCCATCAGCACAGCCCAGCGAGGGTTTAGAGACCTGGTAGAAATGCAGGTAGCAATAGCATTTGGGGCGTCAGTCCAGCCGTTGACAAGTATGACCCCCAGGGTCAATAGACTTGTTACAAAGAGCGCAGGAATTGCGAATAGCTGCTGTAAAAATTCGACAAATGGAACCTCCATCCTCCTCTTCCTTCCGCCTCACAGATTTTTAATGCCATCGTAAAAAACATGGCTCAACTATAACACATATCACAAATGCAATATTACTGATAATATACTGATATACAATGCAAGGTACAAGCACAAAATACCCTCATAATAGTATCATATTCTCCCCTGAAGTGCAATAGCTTTAAATTATCGCCAAATTTTGACATAAATTGGGCTTCTTTCAATGCAGAAAGCCCTGTAGACTGCACCTACAGGGCTTTCAAAAGTAGCTACCATCCTCTCATTTGTTAATCCTTCATCTACCCATCATCATAACCACAGGAAAAATGACCGCCATGGCCACCAGAATTATGGTCCCCACCGCCGCCAGCTTGTTTTTATTTTCCCAGCAGTACTTTGCATAGCTTAAGCTGTACTCGCAACAAAGGAGTATAAAAAACGCGGTAATGTACCTCATTTGTCCTCCTCTGAATACTTTATCTTAGAGCTATAAATCATGGTACCTGTACGCCTTATCTTGAAATCCACCTCTGTGTATATCTCCGCGTCCTTGTAATGGCTATTCCAGTCGTAAGCCTCCCATTCCGGTATGGTCGCAAACTTTTTTACAGCGATATGACCAAAACAAAACACGTCGCAGTTGAGCCGCTGTGTCTTTTCTATCGCCTTATCTAGTTCCCTCTTTATAAACCGCTCAAATGCCCTTTCTATTACCGGCAACATTTCGGGAGTTTCATAGTGAATTCCGCTCTGGATGCTATTTATATCCCCTTCGAGGTATATCTTTAGACTAACAAAAGGCTTTTGGCCCTCAAACCACACCTTTATATCGGGCCGTCTTGCTTCCCTCACCTCAAGGTCCACATTGAGTTCAGGGCATTTGGGGTCGGGAATGGTGTACGTCCCCTTCTGAAAAACTCCCTTTGCCATAGCCAGCAACCGGCTTTCATGCCCTGTAAGCTTGCCCACCATTCTGTCACCGTTAAACACCGCCAAACCCAGAAGCTCAACCTTGCTTCCTTTTTTCCGTGGTACATCCCCTGCATAGTAGTCACCGGGTATATTGTATTTTGTATCCCATTTAGGCCCTTTCTCTATAAAGTTTTCATCTTTGTTTACCGCCGCTAAAACAGCTATAGGCTGATGGTATGGCGATGTCATGCAGTCATGCAGGTCATACAAGGTAAGGTCTGCAAACAGCCCCGTCTCCTGAGCCTGTTTTATCAAATTTTCGCACATCCTTGTTATGTCGCTTCCACCAAACGGCTCCAGCAGCTCAACAAACTCGGCTGCGCTTTCCCTTGCTATCAGCAGACGGGTGCTGTACCTGATGGAACTATTCCTGACGATGGGAGCCAGGAATTCCCCCACCAGCCCTGCTTTTGCAATGTCTTCCGAAATAACGATAAACTGGGCATGCATAAAGTTGAGCGCCCTGGGTATGCTTGTATTGGCCAGTTCCAGCGCCGCATTGAAGGAGGGTGCGTCAATAGTCATCGTCTTATAGCTCAAACCACCGCCGGGTGATTCGCCACCACCTCTCCCTCCTTTCTGTGCTCCGCCGGCCTCAAAAGCTGGAAATTTAAAAGTGACCCTGAACTTATCGGACATTCCCCTGTCTATGCCTATCAGCAAAATATATGCGGCGTCATTGATATCCTTTGCATCATAGCAGCCTGCGAGCATAAACGCCATCACACACAACAACGCCACAGCCAATATCCTCTTCATGTTTGCGCACCCTTCTTTTGACTCAATGCTGCCACAGTCAAAGCAATGGAGGGTAAAACATAAAATACCGCCCAACCGAATTCTCTCAAATATTTTATGTAAAACTGTACCAGTTCCACAATGTTTGAAGGGATGAGGGATAGAGTAACGAGTATAACCGAAAAAGGCACCACAATGGGCCTTAAATCACCTATTTTGAATAAATGAGAGTATATGAGCAACACCATGTAAAACAGCAAAGGTATGGCTATCATAGTACTTATATTCCAAATAAAGAGGAACAGCGACTCCACCCTCTGAAAAAACCCCCCATAGTGAATTAGGGAAGCCACCGCATACAACGGCGCAGTGAGCTCCTTGCCAAAAGGATACGTAAAGATCAAAGTTAAGCCCAGCTGCATTATAAACAAAAGGGCAGCTGCAATAATTAGACTTGTATATCCCACCTTCCTTACATCCTCTATCCTGTGCAGTGATTTGGCGAATATGGCAACAAGGGTTATTTCACCGTATATCGAGCTCCTCAAAAATCCCTGGACAAGGGTATTTCTCAACCCATACCCAAGCAGCGGATAAACCCGGTAAAACCGGAAGAAGCTCGATGCAAGCAATAACAATATTATAAATCCCGCCAGCATCACGCAACCTGCCAGCTTTGAATACCTGGCTATATTCTCCAGACCTATAAAGCTCAAAATAACCACGGTTACAGCCAGCGAACCTATCAAATAAACAGGCGGAGTTTTAGGGAATACATATATCTTTATTATTTCAACATACTCCCTTAAATTCATTGCGGCAGAAAACAGCAATACAGCGGCCAGAAAAAAAGAAAACACAAAGCCGATATACCTGCCAAACACGGCATCGTATATCTCCATTACATTTTTTCCAGGAAACCGTTTAAGCAAAAAATACACAACGGTAAAACCAACGGCTGCAACAGCCGCACTTATCAAAACCATATACCATCCGGCCGTTCCCACTTTTCTCACTATTATATTGGGGTCAGTGAAAAATTCCTTTGCCATACAGGCGATTACCAGGACAGCAATGGCTTCTTCATTTCCGAATTTACCCTGTTCTACCAATTGTTATTCACCCCTTTTGTGGTACAACCCGCTTCTTCTGCTCACTGTATCCAGATAATTTCCTGTTACCGACTGTTTGTACAGAGGCTTTCTCACAATTAAATCACTGCTGCGCCTGGTTTTGGGCGCAAAAGGCGCCAAAAACGGTACTCCAAATGATTTCATGCTGCAAGTCAAAACCAGCAAAATGGTCAAGCCAATTGAAATGCCGTAAAACCCCAGCATAGCACCCATAAAAATGAAGAAAAACCTTATAATCCTTATGGCCATTGCCAGGGAATAATTGGGTATAACGAAATTCCCGATTCCTGTTATCGCCACGATGATGATGAGTATTGGGCTTACAAGCCCTGCCGCAACGGCAGCCTGTCCCAGTATCAAAGCCCCTATAATGCCCAGCGTCTGACCTATAAGCCCCGGAACCCTGATGCCACCCTCACGAATCAACTCAAAAGCAACCTCCATAAGCAGCACTTCAATCACAACGGGAAAGGGGACGGCTTCCCTCATCTTGAGTATGGACAGCAGCAGAGGAGTGGGAATCATTTCGCTGTGAAATTGCACAAGAGCCATCCAAAGCCCCGGCACCAGTGAAGCAATCAATAACCCCAAAAACCTGGTAAGCCGGATGAACGTCCCGTACTGCCACCTAAGCATTGTATCCTCTGAGGAATGTAAAAGGTGAAAGAATGTGACAGGCACCGCTATCACAAAAGGTGAACCTTCACACACTATACCCACCTGCCCCTCCATAATGAAAGAAGCCGCTCTATCGGGCCTTTCGGTGCTTATCACCTGTGGGAAAAGCATAAAAGGATTATCCTCGAGAAGCTGCTCTAGCATTCCGCTTGATTCCACAAACTCGTATTTTATATTTCTTATACGCCTTTTAACTTCTTCCACCAATTCAGGGTCTGCAGTGTCATCTAAATAAACCAAAGCGCAGTTGATCCTATTTTTGTTGCCCACCGGCAGAATTTCGGTTATCAACTTTTCGCTCTTTATTATTTTCCTCAGCAATGAAAGATTGGTCCTCAAATTCTCGGTAAAACCCTCCTGCGGCCCCCGTATGACGTTCTCGGTCCGGGGAGCATCAATGCTTCTCTTTTCAAACCCCCGGCTCTCAATCAAAAGGGCCTCGCTGCAGCCATCGATAAACAGGGCCGTTACGCCGTTCAGAATTTGAGGAATTATTCTTTCGTACTCTTTGATCCTGCTCACCTGATAAATTGATATCACATTCCCCATTATATAATCCAGGATATCCCCCTGGCTAAAGTCTTTAAAATTCGCGGTATCCATAAGCTGAGGCAGGACAAACTGGTTAATGACCGTCTTGTCGATCATCCCATCCACAAACACCAGGAAAGCCTTGATTCTCTTTGCAATGTTGAACTCCCTGATTACTATATCCTGGTTTTTGGGCACGCTAAACCTCTGCTTTACATACTCGATATTGGCGGCAATATTTGAAGCTACCATGCCGTTTTTAATTAAAGCAATATCCCCCTCATCGATTCCCACACCCTGACTGCCCTGTCCTGCACCCTTCTTTTGGCTGTTTCTCCTTCTTATTACAACTTTCGGTTTGCCTATGCCGGAAGCGGTATCATTCGCTTGCTGGCTGGTACCGGCTGCCCCGCAATTGCCCTGATCGTTTTCCTGAACCTGCTCGGCACCCGCCTGC
>JAMNZI010000200.1 GCA_023622385.1 Bacillota bacterium
TTTGAATATAAAAAGAGGAAACAAGCATTGGAATTATTCCAATAACCCCCCCTGCTGCGGCAGCACCCCAAGCCGTGCCTCTTTCTACCTGAGAAAAGCTGGTTGTGTAAACGGGCAAGGTTTGAGCTTTTGCTGTAGTAGTCAGAGCATTAGCAATAAGGAGCTCATTCCAAGAGGTAAGAAACGAAATGATAAATACAGCTACCAAACCTGGAGCAACAAGAGGCAGGGCAATTCGTAAAAAAGCCTTCATATGTGTACAACCATCTAGCAATGCTGCCTCCGTGATATCTCGGGGGATATCATTAAAAAAACCTATTAAAAGAAGGGTACTAAATGGCAAACTTAATAGTAAATGAGCGATTGATACAGCCCACCAAGTATCAATCAATCCGATCCCCCTAAAAATGGTAAAAAAGGGGATAGCTACGACAACCGGTGGCATCATTCTCAAACTAAGGAGCCAATTATACAAGCTACCTCCACCTACCCTAAAGTGAACTATCCCATAAGCCAGAAGTGACCCTAAAAACAATCCCACTCCACTTGAAAGCAAACCTACTACTAAGCTATTTCTCAGATACGGAGTAATATTGGGAAGAAAAGAACGCCCTGTATACTCTTCTATACCCCAAAGTGGCCCCGAATACCCGAAAAGAAGGCGAAAATTGTCAAAAGTTAAACTCTTTGGAAACCAAACAACTGGACTTGCAGAAACCTCTCCGGGAAATTTCAAAGAAGTAACTACGAGCCAATAAATAGGAAATAGAAAAAAGAAGAGGGCGATACCCACGAGTAAATAACGAACTACAAACGTTAAATTTTTTTTTCTGAGAAACATTCTCATTTCCACTCCAATCTTTCACTCAGTCTTGTAGTCCTAACAATTATTTGAGTGATAAATGTCAAAATAACAAGCATTATCACGGCAAGCGCTGAAGCATAACCTAGAGATCCAAATCGAAATGCAGTTCTATAAACATACAAAGAAAGAACTTCCGTAGAAAATGCTGGTCCCCCTGATGTAACCATATAAATAACATCAAAAATTTTTAGAGCATCTATAACCCGGAAGGCTAAGACGAGCGTGGCAGAAGGTATAAGCATTGGCCAAGTAATATACCTAAACGTCCTCCATCCACTAGCTCCGTCAACCTTGGCTGAATCATATAGATCCTCGGGGATGGTTTGAAGCCCTGCAAGAAGAATTATAAAAACAAAAGGGCTCCACTGCCATGCGTCAGCAAGAATGATAGATACCCTTGCCATAGTAGGGTTCCCAAGCCAATCTATAGGATTAAGTCCAAAAATTCCTAAAAAGCCATTGATTGGTCCAAAACTGTCAAAAAGTAGTTTAAAGTTAAGGCCCACAATAACAGGAGGAACCATTATGGGAATAATGATTAAGGACCTAAAGATTCTTCCTCCTCGCAATTCTTCGTTCAGTAAAAGAGCTAAACCAAGCCCTATAAGAAATTCCAGAGTAACAGCAACACCAGAAATTATCAAAGTATTCCCAAGGGAAGTCCAAAAATAACTGTCGATAAGAACCTGAGTAAAATTTTGGAAACCAATAAATAAGGGTTCGGTCATGTAGGTAACATCAAAATTGGATAAGGCAAGGCGAACCAAATAATAGGTAGGATAAATAATTAAAATGAGAAGGATGATAAGAGGAGGATAAATAAAAAAAGACTTAGCATACTGGTCAAAAAGCGAACTTTTTGATAGATTTTGTAACATGATATGTCTCCCTTCTTTTCAAGGATTATTTTATTTCTGGTGATTCTGGAAGTTCCAGAATCACCAGAAATAAAAAGCTTAACAACAAAGAATTTACTCTAAACCAGCTTGTTTAATTATCTGATTCCACTCGTCCGCAACAACCTTTAGTGCGTTTCGTGGATCCATTTCTCCTGTCCAAGCCTAGCTCAAAGTTCTACCCATAGCATATTCCAGTTTTGGAAGAACAGGTATTTTTGGCCTAACGCTACAATTTTCCAATGAAGGAGCCATTACCCAAAGATCAGGATTTTTAGCTTTTAAATCTTCGTCTTGCATGGTGGAAAGTCTGGTTGGAGTTTCAGTAAATGTTTCGTACAGATATTTCGCATTTTCTTTGTTAGTTAGCATTTGAATATAAATATAAGCTTCCCTAGGAAACTTGGTATCCTTATTGATAGCAACATTCCAACCACCAAGGTGAGGCGCTGGCATTACCGAAGCCCCTACTTTTCCATGAACTGGAGAAGTTGGATCAGTAATAGAAGGCCAATATCCACCCCACCCTATAAACATAGCAGTTAAACCATTTCTGAAAGGCTCAGAACTTGTAATCCAATCGCGAGTTAAAGGATTCGGTGAAAATTTACCCAAGGTTAGATAATCTTGTAATGCCCTCAAACCAAAATCGCTAATTTCAGGGTCGAATGCCACTTTATGATCTGACGTGAAATAGTCCCCATAATCAGGATCGACAGGACCAAAGATCTCAAGTCCTTCCGGCGAACGTCTATAGAATCCAAAGAACGAACAGTACGTAGACAGTAATGGATCACCCGACGCAGCTGGTATAGAGATACCATATTGTTCACCATCACGCCATTTTACGTCGTTAGTAAAGAATTCAGCATAATCGATTAATTCCTTAAAAGTTAAAAACCTCTCATCCCCATCCTGAGGCATATAAAGTTCATATCCATATTTTTCTTTAAACTTTGCTTCATATTCTGGGTTATTGAAAAGATCGGTACGATAGTAAAGGATTAAGGTTCCATCTACAAAAGGCAACCCAATATTTTTACCTTTCCATGTAGCATAAGTATCCCACAAAATCGGTGGGAAATCTTCGTAATCGTAGTTGGGATCTACTATATCTGGATATTTTTGACGAATTTCGTCTAAGTCATACAAGTAGTTACCAACTGTACCAATCCAATGATAGCCAACACTGTATACATCGAATGAACCTGTTCCTGTTGTAAAATCGGTTAACATCTTATCAAGGAGTATATCGAAGCCTATTGCAGTAACTTCAGCTTCAATTTTGTCTCCGTATAACTCGTTAAACTTTTTTGCAACTGCCTCAGCGCTGTCAGACATTCCATGAGACGACATTATAGCTATCCTCAAGACATCCTTGGCTGATGCCATGCTAAAAGAAATAGCCATTAAGGAACAAACAGCAAGAATAATCCACGAAATTCTTCTTACTAATTTCACTTTGATCTCTCCTTTTTTCTTAAAATTTTAAATTTTTTTCCAGGCTTCCCACATAGTCACCAAGTTTTCTACCGGTATGTCATCTTGAATATTATGTACTGCTGCAAATAC
>JAMNZI010000027.1 GCA_023622385.1 Bacillota bacterium
AAAGGCACTACGGAAAAACTGGAGTGGAAATACTATATTGACAGTGAGCAAGAAGAAAGAACCCTTATTTTGGAACCTTTGAGAAATGAAAAGGGAGAGCCGATCTACTGTACCGAAAATCTAAACATTCATACTGAAATGTGGACGGCTGAAGCAGATGATTTTAATACAAAAGGCCTTAACTTCTATAGGGCATTCTATGACTCGGTGATAAACGACAAGCCATTTTTAATCACGCAAGAGCAGGTGCTCAAGCAGATTAAGGTAATCGAGGAAGCGCATAGACAGAATGAGAAAAAATTAAATAAGTTTATAGAGATATAATTAGGAAGGGGACGGCTTTTAGCCGTCCCCTTCTTATACCACCGTATATGCTTGGCCGGCATATGGCTGTCTAAAGCAGCAGTGTAAATATTTGTGTAAATAGAAGAGAAGCCACAACGCTTTTCATTCACCCAGATACACAATCCCGCCGGGCTTTTTCCCCACCCGAATATCGGCTAATTTCTTACTGGCTTTCCAGTCCACCATACATACGCGGCCTTCCTCAGGGGCTGTCACATATGCATACATCCCCCCTTGATCCAGCGTTATATCGCATACGGCTTCTCCTATATCCACGCTGTGCACCACCGACTTACGAGCCAAGTCTATAACCTCCAACCTTCCCGCCTCACAGGAGGTTACAAGTAGACTGCTTCCATCCCTACTCTCCAATAGCTTATGAGGGATGCATCCTACCTCAATCTCCTGACAAACCGCACCTTCAGTAAGGTCAACCATCAACACCTTGTTAAACAGCCTGTGGTTGTGGAAGTAACACCCCACATAAAGGATATCGCCTTTTGAGCTGAACTTAACCTGAGTTGGATATCCTTCTATCACTATCCTCTTCACCAGCGTATATCCCTGGGTTTCCACAAGCCATATATCCTGCGAGTTGATATGGGCGATGGCCAAAAGAGGAAGGTAAGGATGGCAGTCGATTCCCTGGGGTGCAGAGCCTACTGGTATTTGGCTGACCACATTCAACTCATCACCGTTTTGTATAACCGAAATGGAGTCGGAATCGGCATTGGTAACATAAACGGCGTGCGTATTGTTACACACGGCGATGAAGCTTGGGCAACGTCCAACGGGTAGGACTTCTTCTACAACGCCACTATCTAAGTCAAGGCATGCTAGAGAATTATCAAGAGCTTGGACGACCAGCAGAGTTGGAGAACCCTTTATCTTGGCAAGGGCGCATGGTCCCGTTCCGGCTTCCAAATAGATGCGGTACTCTTCCCTCTTCAGATGAGGGTTCAGAAAAGATATGCTATCTTCCCCTTTATTGGCAACTGCGATCTTTCCCTGCCATCTCATAAAAACAAATACCCCCATCGGAATTTCTCTACAACACGCGGTTACTTCATTATATGACCGCCTGCTGCAGAAGGTACCCAATAGGGGTAAACGCTACCTTCTAAGATTTCATATGCGGGGGTATAAAATGCGCTCCAGCAATTGTCTGCCGTTTAAACTCACACTTCTTCTCCTGGCCTCTTTGAGCAGATAGACGTAAACGCCTTTCAACCACCGCACCTTTTCGCAGTCCCATTGGGAGGCTTCGGCCCTTTTCCAGAGCATCAACGCTGTATGCACGAGCTCCAGAAACACATCGTTTTCATCCTTTTTAATATCGCCATTTTGCACCATACCACCAACTCTCATTTTTAGCCTTCAAATTGTTACACTAAATATCTATGATGGCATGGCCAATAAGATTCGCATGTCTACCTAAAAAAATGAGAAATTTTCATTTAAACTTGTACGCAGGGTTTAAGACGGCTTAAGCAGCCCGCGGATCCTTCCTATCAAATACAGCGATCCCGTAAACAGCAGCACGCCATCCTTGGCCACCCTCTTAAGCCCTATGGCAGTCGCCTTTTCTATATCGGGCTCCACCATCACATCCTGGCAATACCTCTCAACCTTAATTGCCAGCTCAGCAGGCTCCATAGCCCTAGGGCTGTCAGGCCTGGTCACGATGACCGACTCAGCCAGGGGACAAATGTGTTTCACTATGGCATCGGCATCCTTGTCCTTCAGCATGCCTATGACCAGCGTTACGGGCTTTCCCCCAAAATACTCCCTCATGGCGCTGGCCAAAGCTTCGGCACCCGATTCGTTGTGGGCCCCATCCAAAATCACATCAGGCTGACGCCTCAGCACCTCCAGCCGCCCCGGCCAAAATGTGCGCTCCATCCCCCTATATACGGCATCATCGGGGATGGCCATGCCCTCCCTTCTCAATGCAGCAACAGCAGTTAAAGCGGTAGCGGCATTGAGTATCTGATGGCGGCCCGTCAACCGTATAACCACTTCCGGAAATTTCTCTCCGTTAAAGGAATAGTTGAAAACCTGCCTTCCCGCCTCGGAAGCTATGACCTCTATCCCCTTTTTATTTACCTCAAGCAGGGGAGCATTGCGTTCCCCTGCTACCCTCCTTATCACTGCCATGGCCTCGGGCCGCTGCGGGTATGTCACCACCGGCCTGCCCTGCTTTATGATGCCCGCCTTTTCGGCGGCAATCTTCTCCAGCGTATCCCCCAGCACATCCATATGGTCATAGCTTATGGAGGTTATAACCGATACCATGGGGTATACCACATTGGTGGCATCAAGCCGACCACCCAACCCCACCTCCACCACCGCACAGTCCACTTCCCTTTCGGCAAAGTAAACAAAGCCTATGGCGGTGACTACCTCAAACTCGGTGGGATGGTTCTTCCCCTCCCTTACCATTTCCTCTACCTTTTCTTTGACCCGCTCCGTTATACGGGCCAGCTCATCGGGCTCTATCTCCTTTAAATCCACCTGGATCCTCTCGGTAAACCTTTCAAGGTATGGGGATATAAACATCCCCACCCTATAGCCCGCCTCATGAAGCACGTGGGTCAGCATGGAAGTGACCGAGCCCTTTCCATTGGTCCCGGCCACATGTACCACCCTAAACCGCTCATGGGGATTGCCCAAGCGCCGCAATAAATCCTTTATGTTCTCAAGCCCCAGCTTGGAGCCAAACCTGTAAGTGCCGTGTATAAACTCAAGCGCTTTTTCGTAGTTCATCAAATATCCCCCTGTAAATTCACTTTCTCATGCTATTGAGCGCCTCGATGCGGCTCAACACCTTGGCCATCATATCCTGGTATTTTTCCTTCTTCTTTCGCTCTTCCTCCACCACCGCCGGAGGAGCTTTTTCCACAAAATTGCGGTTGGAAAGCTTACCCTCTACCCGCGCCAGCTCCTTCTCCAGATTGGCTTTCTCTTTTAGCAGGCGTTCCATCTCCTTCTCGAAGTCAACCAGATCTTCAAGGGGCATGAATATTTGCGCTTTATCTGTCACAGCAGAGACGGCGTTAGCTGGTATACCCTCTCTATCTCGCTTCAATACCACCTCAGAAGCCCACGCCAGCTTTTCAAAATATGCCGTGCTCTTCTCAAAGATGTCCATCCAATCATCGTTGACCACCAGTATCACCTTGGCCCTGCGGGAAGGTGGGACCTCCATCTCGGCCCTTATATTCCTGATGCTCCTTATGGCATTCATCACGGCGATCATCTGCTCTTCGGCCTCAGCATCCATCTCCTCTTCCTTTGCCTTGGGCCAGGAGGAAACCATGATGCTGTCGCACTCGCGATTGGGCAGGTGTTGCCATATCTCCTCGGTGATAAACGGCATAAAGGGGTGCAACAGCTTCAGGATATTGGATAGCACATAGGTGAGGGTATACAGTTTGGACTCCTTAAGCTCCATGTCCTGGCTGTATAGCCCGGGCTTTGCAAGCTCGATGTACCAGTCACAGAATTCATCCCATACGAAGTCGTACAGTTTTTGTACGGCTATACCCAGCTCAAACTTCTCCAGGTTGTCGGTGACTTCTTTGATGAGGCGGTTATACCTGCTTATGATCCAGCGATCGGGAAGCTCTAGTTTCCCCTTTCGCGGCTTATCTATTCCAGAATTCTGCATGTTCATGAGTATGAACCTAGCGGCATTCCACAGCTTGTTGCAGAAGTTGCGGCTGGCCTCCACCCTCTCCCAATAGAAACGCATGTCGTTGCCCGGCGAGTTGCCGGTCACAAGGGTAAGGCGCAAGGCATCTGCCCCGTATTTCTCAATCACCTCGAGCGGATCTATGCCGTTTCCAAGGGATTTGCTCATCTTACGCCCTTCAGAGTCCCTGACAATCCCGTGTATGAGGACGTATCTGAAGGGGATGTCACCCATGTGTTCCAGGCCCGAGAATATCATCCTGGCCACCCAGAAGAATATGATGTCATATCCGGTCACCAGCACACTGGTGGGATAGAAGTATTTGAGGTCTTCGGTCTCATCGGGCCAGCCTAAGGTGGAGAAAGGCCACAGTGCGGAGCTGAACCAGGTATCCAGCACGTCCTCGTCCTGCTTTATATTGGTGCTGCCGCATTTTACGCACTTTTCGGGCGCGCTGCGCTCAACCATGGTCTCGCCGCAATCCTGGCAATAGTACGCTGGAATCCTATGGCCCCACCACAGCTGTCTGGAAATGCACCAATCCTTTATGTTTTCCATCCAGTTGAAGTAGATCTTCTCAAATCGCTCGGGCACGAACTTGATTTTCCCCTCTTTAACGGCCTTTATGGCCGGTTCGGCCAGGGGTTTCATCTTGACAAACCACTGCTTTGAAATGAGGGGTTCAACGACGGTACCGCATCTATAGCAATGCCCCACGTTGTGCTTAAGGGTTTCTATTCTTTCAAGGAGCCCCAGGCTCTTGAGCTCTTCCACAATTGCCTTTCTCGCCTCATACCGATCCATCCCCTGATACTTTCCGGCATTGTGGTTCATAACGCCCTTCTCGTCTATAACGCAAATCCACGGCAGGTCATGCCTTGCGGCCACCTCAAAGTCGTTGGGGTCATGGGCGGGGGTAATCTTCACCGCACCCGTTCCAAATTCCCGTTCCACGTATTCATCGGCAATTATGGGTATCTCCCTGTTCATGATGGGCAATATAGCCACCTTTCCTATGAGGTGGCGGTATCGCTCATCTTCAGGGTGCACTGCAACGGCGGTATCGCCCAGCATGGTCTCGGGCCTTGTGGTAGCCACCATTATGCTCTCATCGCTATCCTTTATGGGATAGCGTATATACCACAGGTTACCCTGCTCCTCCTCGTACTCCACCTCGGCATCCGACAGGGCAGTCTTGCAGTCAGGACACCAGTTTATTATCCTATCACCGCGATATATGAGGCCTTTTTGGTAAAGGCGCACGAATACCTCTATCACCGCCCTGCTACAGCCCTCATCCATGGTAAACCTTTCCCTGGACCAATCAAGGGACGAACCCAGCTTTTTAAGCTGCTGCGTGATTCTGCCACCGTACTGCTCCTTCCATTCCCAGGCCCGTCTTAAAAACTCCTCTCGCCCCAGGTCATTCTTGGTGAGGCCCTCTTCGGCCAGCTTTTCCTCAATCTTTACCTCGGTAGCGATGCTGGCGTGGTCGGTCCCGGGAAGCCACAAAGTGGCATACCCTTGCATCCTCTTCCAGCGGACGAGTATATCCTGGAGAGTATTGTCGAAAGCATGCCCCATGTGAAGCTGACCTGTGATATTGGGTGGCGGGATAACTATACAAAACGGTTCCTTATTCCAGTCGACCTCGGCCCTAAAGTACCCTTTATCCATCCACATGCGGTATAACCGATCCTCTACTTGACTTGGATCATAAGTCTTATCCAGCAACTTGTCTGCCATGCCCTTCAACCTCCTGTTTCTAGAATGTATTCATTATCTTGAACATTCCCAGTATAACCAGAATCAAGCCGGCCAACTTTATGGCGATTGTCCATTTCATAGACTGATCCTGCGGTGGCTTTAATGCATGCGTCACAATCCACCTTCCACCATATCCCAATACGCCGCCCAGCAACATGAGTATCATACCCATAGGGTCTATATGTTTTACCTCAAACAAGACCACACTCCCCTTTAACAAAAAAATCCTTCATCCCATAAAGGGCGAAGGATTGTACTCCGCGGTACCACCTTTAATCCTGCCACTTCAAGTGCACGCTTGTAAGCACTCGTCAGCCCTGCATCCTCTACAGCAGCGCGGAGCAATTTGACCTGTAAAGCTCCGCTAATCCGGCAGGCACTCCTTGGCATAACGGTAACATTCCGTTTCAGCCTACTGTCATTCAGCTGAAATGCTCCGAAGCGACCTTCCACCCCGCTCTATCGCCCAAGGAGGCCTTTCAGCCGCGGGCCCCCCTCTCTGTTGGGAAGCAAGGTGTACTCCTCTTCTTCATCGCATCTTGCCATTATTCCATTATTTGTGTTGTTTTTATTATACGCTAAGTACGAATTTTGTCAAGGGGCTATCAGGTTATCTAAATCACATATTTGAGGAATATAAACCTTTTATCGGTGGGATTGAATAAGAGGCTTGTCATAATAACCAAAGAAATGGCGTTTTGGCTCTGTCAATTGCTAGATATCTGCCAAAGTATTTTTTTGCCAGCCGAATAACCACATACTGCTTATGGACTTATGTATCTATACGCGTTTGACTTCTCCCCCTTACAAGGACGAGGCTTTCTGCAGAATTCCTGTAAATCGAAAAACATAAGTGGACGATTAGCTTTAACAGAGATTAAGTGTTTCATTTTAACTTGCAATTAACGAAATAACAAAAACCTAAAAAATGATGATGACAAGATAAAGAAAATATGCTATAATCTATTACTGCATTGAGAGTTTAATACGCCAACATAGCTCAGCCGGTAGAGCAGCGGTCTCGTAAACCGCAGGTCAGGGGTTCGAATCCCCTTGTTGGCTCCAAAAGTCGGGGTGTAGCGCAGCTTGGTAGCGCGTCTCGTTCGGGACGAGAAGGTCGCAGGTTCAAATCCTGTCACCCCGACCATTTTTTAATAGTTGATGCAATCGGCAAGAAGGTTTAACTGTTGGCCTCAGTATTGCTTGAATTTTTTTATTTATGAGAAAAAACGCTTTGGCATGGCTCGTTAAAACGCAATCAACGAGAGAGGTAATGAAATGAGCATACCCAATATATTGACGATTATAAGATTTTGCCTGATTCCGGTTTTCATATATGTGTTTTATAGCCCAGATATACATAACAATATCTTGTGGGGTATTGTGGTCTTTATTGTTGCCGGAGCGACTGACCTTTTAGATGGGTACATTGCCAGGAAGTATGACCTCATTACCAAATGGGGAAAGTTGATGGATCCATTGGCCGATAAGCTCATGTTGATTACCGTTCTTATTTCGCTGTACGTTAAAGGCATTATCCCTGCACCAGTAATATTGATCGTGTTCGTAAAGGAATTTCTTATGATCGTTGGAGCTGCTTTTCTCTATAAGAATCGCAATGTAGTGGTAGAAGCAAATTTTTTTGGCAAAGCCGCTACGGCTTCATTTTATGTGGCAGTTGTTGCTACTGTGCTTAAATTTCCGTATTATAATGTTCTGCTGTACATAGCCGTGATTTTGGCTCTCATAGCTCTAGTGCAGTATGGTTATAAGGCATTTAAAAGAAATGCATCAAAATGAAAAGGGGGCTGGATGTATTGGTTCAGCCCCCTTTAAATTTGACAGCGTCTCGTTTAAAACAAACTTTCGCATTAGCAGAAGTGCTTGAATTGAGGCAGCCAATCCTTGTTCACTTCAAACATTTCTCTGACCATCTGCTTGATTTCTGCCAAGCTGAGCACTGCCGATGTTAATGGATCAAAATAGATGGCCTGATATATCTTATTGGGATCTCCGGTCAAAGCGCCTTCGACTGCCAGCTCCTCGCACATGGCGTTTATGTTGTTCAAAATTGCGAGATGCGGTGGCAGAGGCCCTACGTGTATGGGCTCAAATCCGTATTTGGATGCCAGTACCGGCACCTCTACGCAGCAGCCCTCGGGCAGGTTATCGATGAGCCCAAAGTTTCTCACGTTACCGTTGAACTTATACAGGGTTCCATCGCCGATGACGGCATTCAAAATGCCGGCAGCATACTCCTCCCCGCGATTCAGGTTGATGGTCTCCTTCTCCAGCCATGCTTTGATCTCGTCTCTCCAAGTATCCTCTCGCTTTAAGTATTCCTTGAGTATATACGCATACTCTCCGGGATTCCACCCCGTGCCATGGGTGCAATACTTTTCTATCAGGTCGGGTCTCTTCCTAAACCATGCGTTGTATTCAGAGTTGTGCCCGCTAGACTCGGTCACATAATAGCCCAGATGGAGGAACATCTCGTTGCGAACCTGTTCCTGGTTGTAGATTTCTGGGCGCTGAACTGCTTCTCGAATGAGAGGATAGGCGTCTTTGCCGTTCCATTTGAATTCCAGATACCAGGCTTGATGGTTTATGCCTGCGCACACATATGTGATTTCTTCCATCGGAGCTCCTATCCATGAAGCCAACATCGCCGCTGTTCCTTGAACGCTATGGCACAGACCGGTCACTTTTACCTTGGTCTCGCTTTGCATGGCACGGCACAGCATGGCCATAGGATTGGTGTAGTTAAGCATTATGGCATCAGGGCAATAGCGTTCGATATCCCTGCATATATCCAGCATGACAGGAATGGTTCTGAGGGCTCTAAAGATCCCAGCCGGTCCACGGGTATCCCCTACGTTTATGTCTACGCCGTACTTTTTGGGTATCTCAATGTCATGGCGCCATACATGTACTCCTCCTGCAAGGATGGTGCATATAACCGCGTCGGCGCCTTTCAAGGCTTCAGCTCTGTCGGTGGTGGCTATGACTTTGGCTGGGTAGTTGCCGGCCTCGATGATCTTGTCGACCGCCTTCTTTATGTAGCCAAGGCGTTCTTCATCGATGTCCATGAGGGCAAGGGTACTATCCTGTAGTGCAGGATATGTGAGGATATCCCTTACCAAGCTTCTGGTAAAACCAAAGCTACCAGCACCTATAAAGGCAATTTTTTTAGACATTGTTGGTAACCCCCTTTAAATATGTTACGCGTATCTATACCTTAGATTATAAATGGACAATTTATTTTTTTCTATATAGTACTGTGATATTTAAATCATAAATTTTTAAGATATTGTGACTTCATAATGGCTTTATTCTATATTGAAAATTTCACCACCTCCTATTCCATCAAACCAAGGCGTAGAGAGTTATAGCCTTTGCAGTGGAGTTTTCAAGAATCATCTTTTAGCGCTAGCTTTTATTTATTCATTACCTGATGAAAAGTATTAATTACAAAAATTGCACCTCTTAAAGAATTTTATTCCTTTTATCTATAACATTATATTTATTTTTATTCCGCAACAATATATAATAAGTTTAAATCATGATAATTTATGGAAAGGAGTAATATTAAATGTTTATTAATCCATACCAAAATGCGTTAATCGGGATCGAACAGGGCTTAAAAGCCAATTTTCACACCCATGCTGGAACAGGCAAAGGTACCTGTGGACACAACGAGATTGATGACGTTTTGGAAGCATATAAAGACGCCGGATACAGGGTTTTGACCATATCGAATCACGATCTTTTGACCGACATGCAGGAATACGAGGAAAAGTACGACATAATTTTATTAAATGGCTATGAATATTCAAAGACCCCCCATATGCTATGCATAAACTGTAACGAGGTATGTATGGGAAACCATCAAGAAGCCATTGACTCTTGTATTAACCAAGGCGGATTCGTCGTGCTATGCCATCCAAACTGGATTCACAAGGAGTACTGGCCGTGGAACGAAATTGACAAAATCCATGGTTTTGCAGGCATCGAAATATACAACCATTTGATCTATAGGCTAGAAGGATCGGGGCTGGCTACCGACACGTGGGATTATATTCTCTCCAAGGGAAGACTTGCCTGGGGATTTGGCAGCGACGACTTTCATCGCTGGCATGATCTAGGAAGAGCTTGGAACGTAATCCTTTCCACCTCGTATTCCCACTCCGACATCCAATCAGCTATTTTATCGGGCAGATTTTACGTGTCCACAGGGTTATGGCTCAGCGAATTTGCCTTTGAAAACAACATCATTCACATATCCGCGCAGTTTAAAAATTCATACATAAAAGATTATCAATACCGATTTATTGGACAGAATGGAAATCTGCTAGACCAACAATATGGCGAGCGCGGAATATATGAACTTAAAGGCAATGAAAAATACGTAAGGGTCGAAGTGATAGCTGAAAACGGTGCTAGGCTTTGGACACAACCAGTATACGACAAAGACTGCTTCGAAAAGCCATAGGAGGAAGTCAAAAAATGAGCAAAGGCGATTGCTTGGCCTATATCAAGAGCCTGTATCCCTCCTTGTTTGAAGTAGAAAAAAATAGCTGATTTTATACTTGAACACCCTGATAGAGAAAAATCCTTTCAACGTCCTTCCCAGAAGCATACAGAATGCGCATCTCAGTAGGGATATCAACATCGATGGTAGGAGGATATTTGCTGGGATGGGGGGCTTTCAGGACAAATTCTAACCACAGCCAACTGGCGGTGGTTTTTTATGCTTCCCGGGATACTGGCACTCAGTTACGCAATTGTCTGGATGATAGGCACAAAGAAGTTGCTGCTTACACGGGAGCAGGCATAGCAGGGTACATAGCCGGAAGCACCTCCGAACGCTGGGGGTGGGATGGCGCTGTAACGATATGGCTCATCTTTTTTATTTTCGAAAATCTATGCCAAGTCCGCTCATACCTCCACCCCCAAGAAAACCCTTACCATCAGGCCGATCAAGAAGCTCAAGGCTGCAACCCCCAGGCTTATGGATACCATCTCCAGAAAGCGCCTTTTAAAGTCCAAATCCTTGGCCACCGAAACGTAAAAATTAAATATGAGTATGACCAATACGGCGTTTATGGCCGTGAATCCCAGGCACAGAAAATAATCTTCAAACAGCAAATACGGGAAGATGAGGAACAGCACAGTCAAAACATAAGCAAGGCCCGTATATACAGCTGCTTTAATGGGGCTATGCGCTTCTCCCTCGGACTTTGTGGATAAATACTCAGAAGCCGCCATGGAAAAAGAGGCTGCGATTCCCGTTATAAAACCGCTAAGGGCGATCAGCCTGGTATTCTGCAGGGCAAAGGTCAGTCCGGCCAGGGTACCCGTCAGCTCCACCAGCGCATCGTTAAGCCCTAATACCATTGACCCAACGTAGTTTAAATGCTCCTCCTCAATGAGCTCCATGAGCTTCCTTTCATGCCTGTCCTCATCCTGAACGATCTTCTGTATCTCAGGCATGGTATCAGCTAACTTAGAATATACCTCTTCGGCCCGCTGCTCGCCTTTCTCCATCAGTTTGACGCCAAACGTAAGGCCAAAAACCCTCGAAATTATAAAGTACAGCCACACCTTCCATCTATCGGGCTTCATGTCCTGCCGGGTAATCCTCTGCCAGAATTTATAATGTGCCAGCTCTTCATCTGCTATCTCGGCCAAAACCTCTTTGTTATGCTCATCCTTTATCGAGGCAGACAATTTGGTATAGATGTGATATTCGGTGATCTCATTCTTCTGCGCCACCAGAATGGCCTCTCTTTGCTCAGGAGTTATATTGTTAAAATCCATATGCCCTTCCTCCTTTGGCAGAGATTAAAGTACAAATCATCTGCACAATATCTTTTAATTCAGTCTTCTTTAAACTTCTATAGATTTAATAAAACTCCTTCAAAAAATTAAAATAATTTCCCAAAACACTGTGTCAAGAGTGTGTGCCACCTAAAAAAGGCCAATTTATCCAGTAAAAATGTCACTTTGGGCTTTAAAATATTACAGACATAATCAATTATAGCGAAGCTATTGGAAATCTTGACGCTCACCAATATGAAAAATTTTGATATTGACTTTTATTTAACCTATGTCTATACTTGGGTTTGATGTTTTATAAAAAATCATATTGAAGCGAACGATAGAGGCGCGGTCTGTACGAGTAGCCTGTTATATATGGCTTGGCACAGTAACAGGCGAAAAGATAGATCGCCGAAGTGCCGGTTATCTGCCAAGAGGTACCGGTGCTGGGCTGCTGCAGAATATGTAGCAGACTGTCACTTTCTTTAAAGTGGAGAGCTATCGTGCGTTGAATAAAAGCATGAGGCGCTCTATGTCTCATGCTTTTTTTAGTAATAAAATGGTAAAATCATGGGAGGTTTGTTATGAATCGAAGAAAGTTGTTCACGCTACTGCTTCTCATAACCCTTATATTCGCAGTACTGGCATGGCCTGCTTTTGCTGAAGATGTAGCAGTCGAAGAACATCAAAGTATCGTATACGGTACATTCTGGTCACTTGCGCCGCCGATTATTGCCATTGTGCTGGCTCTTATCACCAAAGAAGTATACAGTTCTCTATTTATTGGTATTATAAGTGGGGCTTTGCTGTACGCAAACTTTAGTCCGCTTAATGCCTTCACTGCAATGTTTACGGAAGGCTTTATACCCTCACTGGCCGACGAATGGAACGTTGGGATACTGATCTTCTTGGTGGTATTAGGCACCATCGTTTGCCTTATGAACAAGGCGGGCGGCTCTGCAGCATACGGAAAATGGGCAGCCCGAAAGATCCGCTCTAGAAAAGGAGCCATACTGGCTACTTTCGTCCTTGGCGTATTAATATTTGTGGATGACTACTTCAACTGCCTTACCGTTGGCAACATTATGAGGCCCATTACCGATAACCACAGAGTTTCCCGCGCCAAGTTAGCCTATATCGTTGATGCCACCGCAGCACCCATCTGCATGATTGCTCCCATATCCTCCTGGGCAGCCGCCGTTACAGGTGTTGTTGAAGGCTATGATGGCTTTGAGCTTTTTATTCGTGCGATCCCTTACAACCTTTATTCACTTCTGACCATTGTAATGATCATATTCATTACTTTAGCGGAAATCGAATATGGGCCGATGAGAAAACATGAACGAAACGCTATATTGTATGGGGACGTCTATACAACGCCCGACCGTCCCTTTGAGGGGCAGGATGGTAAAATGTCAACAGATAAAGGAAAGGTTATCGATCTAATTATTCCCGTACTCATTTTGATAGTCCTGTGCATACTGGGTATGCTCTACACAGGTGGTATACTCGAAGGTGAGAATATTGTAAACGCATTTGCTAACTGTGATGCTTCTTTAGGATTGTCTATGGGTTCATCCCTAGCACTTATTATCATCATCATTTATATGTTGGCTCGTAAGGTTCTGACATTCAATGAATGCATGGAATGCTTTCCCGAGGGATTTAAAGCCATGGTACCCGCCATACTCATTCTTACCTTCGCCTGGACATTGAGCGGTATAACAGGTCTCCTCGGAGCTAAAGAATATGTCAGCAGTATCTTCAAGGGCGGTGCTGCAAACCTGTTGGTTCTACTTCCGGCTATGGTATTTGCAGTGGCTGTTGGCATGTCATTCTCGACAGGCACATCCTGGGGAACCTTCGGTATCATTCTGCCAATAGTGACGGCAATAGAAGGCCTTGGGTCCGAACTGTTGATAATTACGGTTTCGGCCTGTCTTGCCGGTGCTGTTTGCGGCGACCACTGCTCGCCTATTTCAGACACCACCATCATGTCCTCTACAGGAGCCATGTGCAATCATATCAACCATGTGCAAACTCAACTTCCCTATGCGATGACGGTAGCAGCCGTATCCTTCGTAGGCTATATATTGGCAGGATTTGTTCATTCAGCATGGATAGTGCTCCCGGTATCCATTGCCCTGATGCTGGGCGTGCTTTACTTGATCAAACTGATAACATCCGATAAAGAGGTATCATTAAACGGCAAAGTCAATGCTTAAGATAACGTTTAATGAGAAAAGTGCCTTCCTTACCGCCATTTATAAGGCGAAATGGAAGGCACTTTTTGTTTAATGTTGATATTTATCTTATTCTAGTATATCATATATAGAGATTACTCCCTAAAACGCTTTTATGTATAAACATGGAGGAGTTCATAAACACAAAGAAATATATAGTTTATACCAGCTCTTCACTATGTTACTGGATTTTACATTATTTTCTATCCCACTGATATATGCTATACGATATTAGCAAAAATACATATTTATTAAAATAAGAGGGGGAACAGGACAAGTGAAAAAAATTAAGCTCGGGCGCACCAATCTTATGGTCTCGCGCGTTGGATTTGGAGCCCTGCCAATTCAACGTATAAGCCTAAAAGAGGCGGCATACCTTCTTCGTAAAGCCTATGACAACGGTATTAATTTCTTTGACACCGCAAGGGGATATACCGACAGCGAAGAGAAAATTGGATATGCCCTGTCGGATGTTCGTTCCAATATCATAATTGCCACCAAGAGCCATGCGAAGGACAAGAAAACGCTCTTTGAGCATTTGGAAACCAGCTTGAAAAACTTAAAGACCGATTACATCGACATCTATCAGCTACATAATCCGTCGGAACTGCCCGATCCTAACGATCCTGATGGCCTGTACAGCGGGCTATTGGAAGCCAGGCAAAAAGGAATGATCCGCTTTATAGGGATTACCAATCACAGGCTTAACATAGCTTTGAATGCCGTAGCTTCCGGGCTCTACGATACAATTCAATTCCCCTTGTCCTCCCTGTCATCCGATGCGGATTTGAAGTTGGTACAAGAAGCCAGGGAACATAATGTAGGTTTTATCGCGATGAAACCGCTGTCGGGAGGCTTAATAACCCGGGCAGCCCCAACTTTTGCATTCTTGAGCCAATTTGACAATGTCGTTCCCATCTGGGGAATTCAGAGGGAATGGGAGCTAGATGAATTTATCCAACTGGAAAATAATCCTCCCGCTCTTGATGAGGACATGTGGAAGGTCATCGAACAGGATCGAAAGGAGCTGCAGGGATCTTTCTGCAGGGGGTGTGGCTACTGCCTTCCCTGCCCTGTAGATATTCCCATTCCCTTTGCCGCAAGAATGTCTTTCTTACTTAAAAGGGCTCCCTATCAGGGTTATCTGTCGGATGAATGGAATGAGAAAATGGAACGCATTGAAAGCTGTACCGGCTGCGGGCACTGTAAAGCACACTGTCCCTATGGCCTGGACACACCGGCTCTGTTAAAAACGATGTTGAAGGAATACAGGGAATTCAGAGCTTTGCACAAATAGAACACTTCCGGGGCTGACCCCGGAAGTGTTCTTTAATTGTCTATGCAAAACTGATCTTCAGAAACCAGAAGCATCGGGGACTTATTTTGTTATACTCCATTGTCATGACAAGCGGCTTTTAAAATCCTCATACCCAAATCGCTTTATTATTTTTATGCCCTCCTTATCATTGTAGACAGCGATAGACGGTAAATTGATCCCGTTAAACGTATTATTCTTAACCATGGTGTATATTGCCATATCGGTAAATACCAGGATATCCCCCTCCTGCAAGGGTTGCTTAAAGGAATAATCACCTATAACATCCCCTGCAAGACAGGTTACACCTCCCAGCCTGTAAGTATAAGGGTATTCGCCCGGCTCCCCCGAACCGATTATTTTTGGTCTATACGGCATTTCTAAAACATCGGGCATGTGACAGGCTGCCGAGGTATCCAAAATGGCAATGTCAATTCCGTTTTTCACAATATCAAGTACCCTGGCCACCAGATATCCGGCATTTAAAGCTATGGCCTCACCCGGCTCCAGATACACCTCCACTCCATACTTATCCTTCATAAACATGATGCATTCAACCAGGGTCTCAATATCATAATCGGGTCTGGTAATATGATGGCCGCCGCCGAAATTTATCCACTTCATCCTTTTTATATACTTGCCAAACTTTTCATCCACCACTTTTATGGTCCGCTTTAAAACATCGGAATTCTGCTCGCACATGGTATGGAAATGAAGGCCGTCAATTCCTTC
>JAMNZI010000090.1 GCA_023622385.1 Bacillota bacterium
AATGCAGTTAAAAACAACTCCTTACCGTTCTTTTTAGCTTTGCCCTCGGCCAGATTAACGGTTAAGCTTCCGATACTGATTATGTGGTCCTCCATTGACTTATTTGTTCTGCGAAGAACGGCCCGGATTCGGGAATGAAGCTCCCTCAGCCTAAAGGGTTTTGTAACGTAGTCGTCAGCCCCTATGTCAAGACCCATAATCACACTGCCTTCGTCATCCCGCGCAGTCAAAAATATCACAGGGGTATCTCCTTTTTCTTTAAGCTTTTTGCACACGTCAAACCCGTTGCCGTCGGGAAGGGATATATCGATGATGGCAAAATCAAAATCCTGTTCCGCTATTTTATTTAAAGCCGATACGGCATCACTGCAGGTTGTGACTTCAAATCCCTCTTGAGACAGGGAATATTCCAACCCGGCGGCAATAGCCTCATCATCCTCCACCAGCAGCAGTTTTATCATATTACCAGCGCATAATATCTCTTGTTCCATACCATGGAGTGAAAAGCGCCACTTCCTCCTTTCAAAGTTTGTCTTTTCCACAATTGTAATAAAAGGTATATACAAATATCAATCCATAATATAATAATCGAACATATCGCTTTTATTTGAAAATATTATGGAAATCACCCTGAAGCACCAGTCATCGGAACAATTTTTTCAACATCATTTTTGGTGCTTATAAGTCTTGCTTCCTTAGCGTTCCATTATGTTCAAAAAGATCCTGACTATATCAGGATCAAATTGTATCCCTGCATTTCTTCTTATTTCAGCTAATGCTTCCTCTCTGCTCATAGCTTTTCTGTAAGAGCGATCACTTGTCATGGCATCATAGGCATCAGCCACAGCCAGAATACGGCACAAAAGCGGTATCTCCGTACCTTTTAAGCCTCTGGGATAACCCCTGCCATCCCATCGCTCGTGGTGGCAGAGTATGTATTCGGCAATAGGCGCAAGCTCCGGAATATTTTGGGCAATACGCCAGCCAATTTCCGGATGCTTTTTTACCTCAGCCCACTCTTCATCTGACAACGGCCCGGGTTTTTGAAGAATACTTTCCCTTATACCCACTTTACCAATATCATGCAAAACTGCCAAAAGGGCAAGATCATCCAGCCCTTTGGGTGAAAGCTTCATCTCATTTGCTATGGCAAAACAATGTTCTTTGATACGCTGGGCATGTTCTTCGGTCTCCATGCTCTTGGCAAACAGAGTAGAAAGAAGAGTGTTAATTATAGCGTTCCGGTAGCTCTTGCCCTCCATCAGCTTTCTACGGTACATTAATTCCTCAGCATTCCTGATAACCTGCTGTATGTCATCCGATAAATCTTTTCTTACTGCGTACCCCATAGCTACACTGAACTGTGTTTTTAAAATCTTATCATTTTCAAATCTATTATTAACCCACTCTACAATCCTTTGGGCAGCCTTTTCTGTGGCATAGGGCAAAAGTACCAGAAACTCATCTCCGCCCCAGCGGACAATTATATCTCCCCGTCGGCAGCTTTCTCTCAATATCTCTGCTGTTCTTTTGAGAAGTCTGTCCCCCTCCTGATGGCCAAAAATGTCGTTGGTCAGTTTTAGACCATTCACATCGGCAATAATTACCGCTAAAGGTACCGGGCCATTCACTTCCATCTGTTTAAGCTGCTCTTCCAGATATCGGCGATTGTATAAGCCGGTTAGAGAGTCACGATAGCTTAGTCTGAGAATCTCAGTCTGCCATGCTCTCTCCTTAATTACATCTCGAAACACCATAACCACACCAAAGGTTTGTCCATCCATATCCCTTATAGGAGCAGCGCTATCTGCTATCGGTATGCTGCGGCCGTCCTTGGTTATAAGAACGGTATGGTTAGCCAGCCCCACAACCTTACCCGTCTTTAGAACCTTACTTATCGGATTTTCCATCCTTTCACCTGTTTTTTCGTTTGTCAGTGTAAAAACCTCATCAAAATGTTTTCCTGTTGATTCCTCTTCACTCCAGCCGGTAATCTTCTGCCCCGCCTGATTAAGCATGGTTATCTTACCTTCATTATCGGTAGTGACTACACCGTCACCAATTGATAACAATGTAACTCTGTGAAGCTCTTTTTCCCGATAAAGTTCCTCTTTGTATCTCTCTCTGTCAGTTACATCAAAAATTATTTGAAAAAGCAATCTCTCCTGGTTATGAATTATCGGAGAGGAATATACGTCTACTATCCTGGTTTCACCGTTTTTTAAGGTGTGAGACATTATAAAATACTTCTGCCTGCCTTGCAAAGCCATATCACATTGCTTTTTTACTTCATCGGCAGGCAGTCCATTGAGATCCTGAACACACATATTTAAAAGCTCTTCTTTTTTATAGCCATAAAAGGAACAGGCAGCTGGATTGGCGTCAATTATTCTGCCGGATACCGGCTCCACAAGCAGCATTATAGCCGAATGTTCATTAAACATCGACTGAAGACGGTTGAAAAGCTCTTCTCTCTCTTTTTCAGCCTTTCTTTGCAGCGTGATGTCCTTTCGGGAGCCAACCAGGAACTTTACTTCACCATCTTTCAATATGGGTGTGACAGTAGTAAGCCAGGTCCGGGTGCCAGCTTTAAAAGGCAACGTCTCTTCATATGTAATGGGTACTTTAGCATCAACACAACGCTGATAGCCTGCTTTCACAATCTCGCCCAATTCTTTGCCCAGCAGCTGGATCGGGGTCTTATCCTTCATATCCTCAACACTATAGCCGGCCAATTTTTGGTGAGCCGCATTATTCCTTATATAGCGAAATTCACCGTTCTCTACCCTGGCTAAAAACATGGCGTCCTGCGTGGCATTGAATATGGTATCAAGCTCGCTGGCCAGTTCCTTAAGTTTTACTTCATTTTCTTCAAGAGCTTTAATACGCTCCATTTCCTGCGTTACATCTTGAAATATGCTGATAAAATGATCTTCTTTAACAAAAAAAACAGTAATTCTATACCATCTTTTCAACTGAGTTAAATACTGTGTGAACTCAGCTTTTTCACCGGTATTTTTAACCTTACCGTAAAAATTATCCCAATCAAAGAGCTGTCCCTTAAGATCAGACAAAACTTCAGAAGCCCTTTTTCCTATTATATTATCCTTGCTAAGTCCAGTCATTTCCTCAAAAGCAGAATTTGCATAGAGAAAAATATAATCATTGGACTTGCCGTCTTTTTCAACAACCAGTTTATGACATACGCAAGCAAAATAAGCCTTATTCAAAACCTCACGCCATATACAATCC
>JAMNZI010000232.1 GCA_023622385.1 Bacillota bacterium
AAAGGTTGATAGATTAAAATTATCCGGCATCATTCAAGGATTCTGGTCATTAAATCCGTCACCGTTAGATGATAGTGATAGTTTAAAGAAAACCGATAAATGTGGCTTCTATAGATTTGACAGTTTTAAAGAGTTAAGTGATAGTATCTATAAAATACTTTCTGAAGAGAGAAATTTTTTCTCAAGTATGAAAAGCGATAGAGAATTAGGACAAATAATTGAGATGGCAAACCGAGAGAAAACATATGAAGAAAAGGCACAAATGTTTCTAAAGCTTATTAGGGAGTGATTTTTAGCCTATGAATGATGCTAATATTAAACGGGTCTCTACAAAAACAAGTGCATTTGGAACTCCTGGAAGAATCAACCATGATTCTTCAGAGTTTTATAATAGTAAGCTTTACCAAGATATAAAAATTTCTAGGAATGTAAAATTTATAGAAAATCCTATACCAAAAGAAGCGTTGAATAAAATATATTGTAAATCAAGTGAGTTAATGGATGAGATCCCGGATTACAGCGTGCATCTAATGGTGACTTCACCTCCATATAATGTTAAAAAGGAATATGATGAAGATTTGACATTGAATGAATACAGGGAACTGCTAAGAAAGGTGTTCAAGGAAACTTACAAGAAGCTGGTCACTGGTGGCAGAGCATGTATAAATGTTGCCAATTTGGGAAGAAAACCATATATTCCTTTACATAAATACATTATCGAGGATATGCTGGATATAGGATTTTATATGCGCGGCGAAATCATATGGAATAAAGCTTCGAGTGCAAGCCCATCTACTGCATGGGGAAGTTGGATGTCCGCTGCAAATCCTGTTTTAAGAGATATTCATGAATATATATTGGTATTTTCGAAAGAATCCTTTTCTCGTAAAAGAAATAGGGATAAAGTAAGCACAATTACCAAAGAAGAATTTTTAGAATTTACAAAAAGTGTATGGACTTTTCCGGCAGTATCAGCAAAGAGTGTAGGGCATCCTGCTCCTTTTCCTGAAGAGTTGCCGTATAGATTGATACAGCTTTATACGTTTAAATCAGAAGTTGTACTAGATCCGTTTTGTGGTAGCGGTACTACTTGTTTAGCTGCTTTAAAGAGCGGGAGATATTATATTGGTTATGATATAGAACCCAAATATGTTGAGTTGGCTGAAAAAAGGCTCAATTACTGCACACAGCAAGTACACTTTTTTGATGATTAGTATATTATCCAAATCGTTTATGAAGGGTTGCCGTAATACTCTATTTTGCACGGGAGGATGTTGACTGGTGGAACTGGCATTTTGTGGAGGAGCAGGGGAAGTGGGAGCCAGCTGCTACCTGCTGAGCGTTGATGGAAAAAATGTGCTTTTCGATGTGGGAATTCGGATGGATTCCACACAGGATAAGCTTCCCGATTTCCGTATTATCCAGGAAAAAGGCGGATTAGATGCTATATTTGTCAGCCATGCTCACCTCGATCATACCGGTGCTCTTCCGCTGATCAGCCGGGAGTATCCCAATGCTCCTATATATATGACCCATGCCACAAAGGATTTGGTACGTGTACTGCTTTATGACAGCCTAAAGGTCATGGGTCAGCAGGAAGGGGAGATCCCCATATATGCAGAGGTTCATGTTGAAAACATGCTGGGGCGGATCCTGTGCTTTTCTCCCGAATATACCATACAGCCCTTTAATGATTCGGATATAAAGGTGACATTTTATCATGCTGGTCATATTGCCGGTGCAGGTTCTATCTATTTGCAGAGCAGAGAGGGCAGTATATTTTATTCCGGTGATATTTCGTTGACAAATCAGTTCACAGTGGGAGGAGCCGTACTTCCAAAGCTTAGGCCGGATATAGCTATAATAGAGTCAACCTATGGTGATAAGCTTCATGCCAACCGGCAGACGGAGGAAGAGCGGCTGGTACAGATGGTCGGAGAAGTTATAGATGAAGGCGGTAAGGTACTTATACCCGCCTTTGCTCTGGGACGGGCCCAGGAGGTTATACTGATTTTAAAGCGTGCCATGAATAAAGGCAAACTGCCCAGATTTAAAGTGTTTGTTGATGGAATGGTGCGGGAGATCTGCAGGATGTACTGTTTAAATCCCAATTACCTGCAAAGCAGTCTTGCCAAAAGGATATGGAGGAACAAAGACGTTTTCTTCGACGACTGGATACGGCCTGTTACAAATCAGAGTATGCGGGAGGCTGTAATAGAGAATTCTGAGCCATGCTGTATTATCTCAAGTTCAGGTATGTTGACCGGCGGACCAAGTCAGTGGTATGCAGAAAGACTGGCAGGTGACAATAAAAATTGTATAGCCATAACCGGATATCAGGATGAAGAAGCCCCCGGACGGTGGCTTCTTGATTTGCTGGATTTGCCTGTGGAGGACAGGGCTATACAGCTGGGAGAGAAGCAGATTTCCGTTAAATGCCGGGTGGAAAGCTACCGTTTATCTGCTCATGCCGATAAATCTCAGCTTATTGGACTGGTGCATAATCTATCTCCCAGACAGGTATTTCTCGTTCATGGCCAGGAAGAAATTATGACAGTATTGGGGAAAGACATGCAATCGGATTACTGGGGCAGGATATATTTGCCGGCCAATGGAGAAAGTCACGATATCCAGCTTGCAAAACGGCGGAAACAGCTGGAAAGATTATCGATTCCCTCACTAGGGAAAGAGAATTTTTCGGGAGAGATGGATCTAAAGGAACTGTGGCAGCATATTCTTAAATACGACAATAATAAAAGAGCTTACACGATAGAAGAGCTGTTCAAGATATGGCATGGTGACCGGGTGCCTACATCAGGGCAGATCAGCGGACTTACCGAACTGGTGCAGAGTTCTATTTATTTTGAACCCGATAACCGGCGTCCCTTTCTCTATCATCCGCTGTCTCAACAGGAAGTAGACCAGCGACGGGAAGAGATGGAAGGTCCCATGGAGGTCAATCAAATGCTTGCACTGCTGGAGGAATTCTTCCCTCCGGAAACCGGACTATATAAAAAAGGCGCAAGGCATGATGAAAAAATAGCTCTGTTGTATTTTAATTTTCCAAAGACTGCTCACAAAATCTATGAAGAACGGTTCCGGAAATTTGAAGCTATAACCGGTTGGAAAGTAGAAGTTAATCAGGAGTGCAATCTGGAAGCAGCTGAGGATCTGTTAATAAACCTTCTGCCTCCTGGAACCTGCTTGTCAGGAAAACTGTCATATTACCGTTTAAAGGGATATTTCA
>JAMNZI010000074.1 GCA_023622385.1 Bacillota bacterium
ATAAAAGGATATATCGAAGATATTCCTCTGGATGATGAAACGGTAGACGTTATTATATCTAATTGCGTTATAAATCTCTGTGAGAATAAGGAAGATGCACTAAGAGAAGCATACCGAGTGTTAAAGAAGGGTGGAAGACTGGCGATCGCTGATATTGTCCTTCTTAAAGATTTACCAGAGCATATAAAACAGAGCGTAGAAATGTGGGTTGGCTGTATTGCAGGAGCATTACCAGTTAAAGAGTATGAAGAAATACTCAAAAAAGTTGGGTTTAAAGATATTGAAATAACACCAGTAAATATATATACCAAAGAAATTATAGAAGGCATTGCAAAACAGAATAATTTAGGCGATGTATATAGCAAAATAGACATAGATTTTATTGATGGAGCCTTTGCAGGTGCCTATGTAAAAGCATACAAACTTTAAATGAAAGCTATGGATGTATTTTCCATTTATTTCTCTCACCCATGCGAAAAAGTGATCCTATTTGGGAGGGAAAAGGGATAAGTAGGAGTTATAAGAAAAATACGAGATTTACACCACTTATCCCTTTTTTCCTTGAACCTGATCCTGCACCTTTGGAAACTGTTTTTGGTTAACGTTTTTCAGTGAAAAAAGTCTTTCCATATTAAACGTTTCTTCAACTTCCAGATTTAATTTTGAAGGCTTTTTCTATTGCATTTTGAATTATCTGATGGCAGCATTTGCCTAAAGGGTTTTTCTCTCGGCATTGAGGGTTTTTCATTGCTCCAGTAATTTCTAAGACCTCTGCCATGCTTTTTGCACCTTTTTCGATTACGGCTTTGATGACCTGCTCTTCTGTTACCTGACTGCAGTAGCAGGCGTATTTAGGATTGGCATCCTTTTTAAACCATATGGGGACTTTGACCTGCTGTTTATTAAATATGGTGCTGGAATCGGAACTGTAATATACGACATCACAGTCCTCGTTCATGCATAAGTAATAATCCGAACTGCCAACTTCTTCAGTCAGTTCTTCTACTACAATGTGTTTGACCGTATAATTTTTTACAAGATTTCCTTCTTTACCGCATGCGGGACAATTGCCTTTTTTATAGCTCTTATTTTCAATCTGGTTTTCACTACAGCAGCAATGATTCATATTGTTTTCCATTAGTTATCATCCTCCTATACACGTAAGAATATATCAAACTCTATTTACCTTCATAACCCGCATTGCGTTTACTACTGCTATAAGTGCAACACCTACATCGGCAAATACCGCTTCCCACATGGTCGCTATACCACCAGCACCTAACGCCAGTACGATAATCTTTACACCCACTGAAAGTATAATATTCTGCCATACAATACGGCGTGTCCTTTTGGCAATCTTTATAGCACTTACAAGTTTTGAAGGTTCGTCGGTCATTATTACAACGTCGGCAGCCTCAATTGCTGCGTCAGAGCCTAAACCGCCCATTGCCACGCCAACATCCGCACGGGCTAACACGGGAGCGTCATTGATGCCGTCTCCAACGAATACAAGCTTTCCTTTAGGTGACTTTTGCTTATCTAGCATTTCAAGTTTTTCCACCTTTTGGTCTGGGAGAAGTTCGGCATGGACTTCATCAAGTCCTAACTGCTTGCCAATCTTTTCTGCTACTGCTTTACTGTCACCCGTAAGCATTATAAGCTTTCTTACACCGATACTTTTTAAGGCTTTCAAGGCGTTGGCAGAGTCCTCTTTTACTTCATCGGATATTACTATAAATCCAGCATATACGCCGTCTATCGCTACGTGTACGATTGTGCCTACAGCGTCAGTATTGTCATAAGCGATATTTTCCTTTTCCATAAGTTTTGCATTTCCTGCAAGAACTGTCCTTCCTCTTATCTTTACCTTTATTCCGTGGCCTGAAATTTCCTCATAATTTTCAATCTCGTTTTTATCCACTTCCTTACCATAAGCCTTCAAAATCGAAAGGGCGATTGGGTGGTTTGAATAGCTCTCGGCAAAAGCGGCGTATTCCAATAGTTCATCCTTTGAAACATTGCCTTGCGGGCTTATCTGTGTTACCTTAAACACACCTTTGGTCAAAGTACCAGTTTTATCAAATACAACCGTATCTACATCATTTAACGCTTCAAGATAATTACTGCCCTTTACAAGTACACCGTTTTTAGATGCTCCGCCAATACCGCCAAAGAAGCCCAACGGGATTGAAACGACCAACGCACAAGGGCAGGAGATTACTAAAAATACCATTGCCCTGTAAAACCAATCTGTAAAGGTAGCCCCTGGTACAGTAAGAGGAGGGACGATAGCGATAAGTGCTGCTGCTATTGTTACAACAGGAGTATAACGCCTTGCAAATTTAGTAATGAAGTTTTCGGTCGGGGCTTTCCTGCTGCTTGCGTTCTGTACCAAATCAAGTATTTTGGAAACGGTAGACTCACCAAACTCTTTGGAAACTTCAATCGTTAAAAGACCGTTTATATTGATAAAGCCAGCTAAAACGTCATTTCCGACCTCGACCTCTCTTGGTACAGACTCGCCAGTTAATGCTGAGGTATCTACCATTGACTTTCCATCAATGATTTTACCGTCCAGAGGTATTTTTTCACCAGGTTTAACCACGATAATATCGCCAACTTTAACATCTTTGGGCGATACTCTTTTAATTTCGTCCCCCACCTTTAGGTTAGCAAAATCGGGACGAATATCCAAAAGCGCTACAATAGACTTTCTAGAACGATTTACAGCTATATTCTGTAAGAACTCACCCACCTGGTAGAACAGCATAACGGCTATACCTTCAGGGAATTCCTGAATGATAAATGCACCTATCGTAGCAATGGTCATTAAGAAATTTTCGTCGAACACCTGACCTCTTGTAATGTTCTTAACAGCTCTTAGCACTACTTCGCCACCTGATAGGATATAGCTGATTAAAAAGAGCGAAAATTCTATCCAGTAAGGAAACTCAAACAGAAGGGCGACGGCAAAGAATGCGCTCGATATTCCCAATCGTATGGCCTTCTTTCTGTTTTTTGCTTCAAGGTCTGAAGCTGTATTACTGCTACCATCCTCACAAGCACACTTTACGTCCTGTTCCTCGCTGTCTACAACCTCAACCTCTGGCTCAATTTCTTTGACAAGCCTTTTTATCTGGCTTATAATGCTGTCTAACTCATCCTTGTTTTCGACTTCCAATCGCAGTTTTTTAGATATAAAATCCAGGCTTGCCGACTTTACCCCTGCAATTTT
>JAMNZI010000034.1 GCA_023622385.1 Bacillota bacterium
ATGATATGGAAAATATCAGCATCGAGGATGTTATCGATGTAAAAGAATTGAAGGGCATACTCAACTGTTTTGTGCTGGCCACGGGGCTAGGGGCAATATGCGCAAACGCTAAAGGCGAGCCTATCGTTGTTCCTGATGAATACGAAGGTCAGTGTCCGTTTTGTAAAATAGTTCGGTCTGATCCCGAGGACCTTAAGCGATGTAATCAGTCCATGAGCTATGCGGGAAGACAAGCAGCGCAGCTGGGTGAGCCATATATTTTCAGGTGTCATGCTGGGCTGATAGAGTTTGCGGCCCCTATAATGTTTAAGGATATATACCTTGGCAGCATCTCGTGTGGGCCTGTTATTATGTGGGAATGGGATGAGATTGCCCTTCAGGAATTTTTGGATTTAACTCGGGATCTAAACATCAACCGTGAAGCCCTGGTGGTGGCCAGTAGGCAGATCAAGATGTTATCAAGTAGGAGCGTACAGGCAGCAGCCCGGCTTATCTTCATAGTGGCCAATCACATTGCGAAAACCGGTATGCTTACGCTGCAGTACAGGAAGGAGCTCAATGAACAGCAGGCAAAGCTGGCCGAAGCGATATTTGAGAGAAAGCGAGCCGAGGAGACCATCAAGGCCCTTGAAACCAAAGCGCATGAGCCAATATATCCTATAGACAAGGAACAGGAGCTCTTAAGCAAGGTCAGGGTGGGAAACCGTACCGGCGCGAAGGAGATTCTAAATGAGCTGCTGGGAGATATATTCTTTCGTACGGCTGGAAATATGGACCTCATGAAGGCCAGGATATTGGAGCTGGTGGTTGTGGTATCGAGGGCAGCAGTAGAAGGTGGCGCCAGCATGGAAAAGTTATTGGGCCTAAATTACAACTTCATTTCTGAACTATCGCAGATGAACAGCGTTGATGAGATATGTCACTGGGTTGTAAAGGTGCTGGATACCTTCATGGATACGGTGTACGAAGTTAAAAAGGTCCGCAATGCTAAAAGCCTTGGTGAGGCTTTAAAGTATATTCGCGAGAATTATAATAAGAATATCACCCTTGAGGATGTAGCACGAAATGTGTATATAAGCCCTTATTATCTCAGCCATTTATTTAAGGAAGAACTTAACATAACGTTTTTAGAATATCTGACCATGGTGAGAATGGAAGAGGCTAAAGAATTGCTCAAGGATACACCGCTTTCTATCGTAGCCATTGCATCTCAGGTGGGCTATGAGGATGCCAGCTATTTCAGCAAGGTATTTAAGAAATATGTCGGTATATCCCCATCTCAGTACAGGAAGAATCTTTAGAATAGCATTGACAAGATTTTACCTATATTCACAAGATTTAACCGATACAGCTTGAGCCAAACCTGTTATAATTTAAAATATAAGGTTTGAAAGCATGTACATGACAGCAAGAAAGGACGTATTATTAAAACAATCAACTTGTAATATTTGGTAGGGGGGTTAACAGATGGCTGATTTTAGGGCAATCGCTGATGCTTTGAAAGCCGGTAATGCTCCAAAGGTGAAGGAGATGGTTGAGGCGGCGTTGGCAGAGGGTGTAAATCCTGAAGATATTGTAAATAAGGCGCTGATAGTGGGGATGAGCGAGGTAGGTGAGCTGTTTAAGAATAACGAGATATACGTCCCGGAAGTGCTCATCGCTGCTCGTGCCATGCACGCCGGACTGAATATCTTAAAGCCCTTGTTGGCAGAACGGGATGTAAAGCCCATTGGGAAAGTGGTCATTGGTACCGTGAAGGGCGATCTACATGACATTGGAAAGAATTTGGTTGCCATGATGCTTGAAGGTGCGGGATTTGAGGTGATTGATCTTGGCATTGATGTTTCGCCTGAAAAATTTGTCGATGCAGCAAAAGCAGCAGGGTCAGGCTGTATAGTTGCCATGTCAGCGCTGCTCACCACCACCATGCCGGCCATGAAGGATACCATTGAGGCCTTAAAGGCGGCAGGCTTAAGGGAACAGGTCAAGATTATGGTAGGAGGGGCGCCGGTCACTCAGAAGTTTGCTGATGAGATCGGTGCTGATGGCTACGCACCGGATGCCGCATCGGCTGCTGATCTGGCGAAAACTTTTGTAGCGTAATAAAGGGAGGGCGTTTTAAGGAGATGTTAAACGCCCTCTTTTTATGTCAAAAGTACGGGAAGAAGTTTTATCTTTACAGACCGATATAAGCTAATTTTATGTTTGGCAGTTCATTTAATTTGCAATTCATGGTTGAAATGCTTTTCCCAGCTTTTTTGTATTGTCTCCATCACCGGCTGTCTGGTTTTCAAAATCATCACCAGCTGTGACAGGCTACGCTTTACATTAATAGGAGTTATAGAGATGGAGCCGTTCACTCCGTCCACATAATGCCATCCCTCGTTTAGCTTAAAGAAGCCTTTTATCCTGAATGCCAAATCTGAAAGGCTTTGCAAAAAGGCCTTTAGCTTTTCCCTCTCAAATACTCCATCGGCTTCAAGGACTAAGGTCTTTGGCCTGTTGGATGGACAATTGAAATTGGAAGTAGCTGAAGGTAGGGGGAAATTTTCAAGATTTTGCTGCAACCAGGTATAGTCCAATCTGCCATAAGAGGTAGTTATGATGGGGGCGACAGGATTTAAGCTGCGAATGCTCTCTTCCAGGCTGTTGAGCCTCTCAGAATCCACCAAATCCGCCTTGTTTATCACTATCAAATGGCTGTATTCTACCTGTTTGCGTGCAACTTCCAGCGTCTGTGACAGCTCTATAAACGAGGTGGCGTCTGCTATGCATATGGTGCCTCTAAAATCGTAAATATCGCCGATTTTTGGCTGTATATCGTAAAGGATCTTTTCCATCCCCGAGGGGTCCGAAAGCCCTGAGCTTTCGATAAACAGCCATTCGATGGGGGTACTAGCCATTGCGATCAGCCCTTCGGCAAAGGTTGAAGAAAGGCAGCTGCAAAAAATAGAGCCATTGTTTATTTCCATCAGGTCTATGCCTTCCTTTTTGACCAGGGTACCGTCTATACCTACGCTGCCAAACTCATTCATTATTATGCCTATCTTTTTATTTTTGCTAAATTCCAGTAGATTTTTTAAAAGCGTGGTCTTACCCGCTCCCAAAAAGCCGGTGATTAAATATATCGATATCTTGCGGCTCATTTTAGACACTCCTCAATGCTTCTAAATAGATCGTTTCTGCTGGGTATTATGGACGAATATTTGAGTTT
>JAMNZI010000166.1 GCA_023622385.1 Bacillota bacterium
TGATGAATGAACGTGACCGAAGTAAATGGGAAGTAGTAGGATTTCGGGCCAAGACAGGTATAAGCACCTTTGGGGAATTTATTTATAGGAGGCGTTTGTACAGGAACAAAGAGAGTGGGGAAAGCAAATTTTTTCTAGACGAAGTTTTAGGTTGGCCTTCTCGAGCGAAGGTTACTCCAAGGCTAAAGGAACTAGTTATCAAACTGGGTAGTGAGCTATCTTTTGGCCGGGCGGCGGAGATAGTGGAGTATTTAGCACCTGGGGTAAGCGCCATGAAAGTATGGCAGTGTCTTCAAGAAGTGGGCGAGTGTTTAAGGGAGGAATGTGAAGAGAAGAGGGCAGCAGTTTTTGAGAAAGGTGAAGTACCAGAGGGGAAAGAAGTGGCGCCGGAGCTATGCATAGAAGCTGACGGGGTAATAATACGGCTGCAAAGGGCGGAGGAAAAACGAGGGGAAATCAAGCATATAGTGGCCTATGAAGGGAAGGAAGAAGTCAGCCGGGGACGCATTAGTTTAAAGAACAAGCTAGTGATGAGCAGCTTAAGGGACGGGGAAGGAGCTTGGGAAGAGAGCTACGCTTTAATAGGGAAAAAATGGGACTTAAGCCGGGTCGAGAAGGTTTACATAGGGGGAGACGGTGCTGAGTGGCCCAAACAAGGGGTAGAATACTTTCCTGGTGCTGAATATCGGTTAGACCCCTATCATTTAAGCAAGCATTTGACGGAGGCTCTTTGGCATGATGAGGAAACCTTCGGTAAAGTAGGTTTAACGATATCGGAGGGTGATTGGGAGGAGACCGAAAGGATACTTGAGGAAGCGGCGAAGAAAAGCCGCGGCAATCGGAAGAAAAGGATCATTAAGCTAATACAATACCTCAAAGAGAACTGGGGAGGGGTAATTAATTCACCTGGTACGAAGCGGTTAGGTACTATAGAAGGGCAGATACAACACAACATAGCCCGGCGTATGAAACGTTTGGGAGCCAGGTGGACGGTTTCAGGAGGGGACCGTATGGCTCGTGTATTAGCTGCCAAGGCTAACGGGGAGTTAGAGGAGTATATTGAGCGCTGGCCGGTGGAACACCAGAGATTGAAGGAGGTGGCGAAGGTAAAAGTCAAAGTAGAGGAGAAACCCAAGGTGGAGGACATAGAGGGATGGTTACGGGTATCCTTACCAGCTTTAAGGGGTTCATATAGAGGTAGAACCACGGCCAGTATAGCCTTTCAGTGGGGAAAGGCTAGGAGGGGTGTATTATTACCTTTGTGGGGGGGATGGAAGTGGGAGTTTTCTTTTACTGTTTGGTCAGATTAATTATCTAGGGTTTGCTGTGGGTAAGATAGCGGCTAAAACCTGTAGGGCAAAGCTGTTCTATCAAATGGTGAGGTCTCATAGGAAAAAATTTTTCTAAAGGTACCTACTAAATCTTGACACGGACCCTACTAAATCTTGACACGGACAGAGTTCTCTCCCCTATTGACTGAATAGTGGGATTGCGGTATAATATCAAATAAAGGTGCGTTTTTGTGGGCCTTTAGCTCAGCGGTCAGAGCAGCCGGCTCATAACCGGTTGGTCCGGGGTTCGAATCCCTGAAGGCCCACCATTTTATTTATCTATGTGAATGGTGCTTATATAATGCTGGAGATCAACTATATCCACTATAAGATATGGTAAGCAAAGGGATTGTGGATATGCCCAATTGGGTATCGTATATGACGGGTAGAGGTAACGATATTTAGCTGGAATGTCGGCCGATGAAGCTTGAATGGTTATAAGAAATAGTGAAAGTCGAAAACGTTCGATGTCCTGTAGTAATAACAACGCCGGATAAAAACGGTGTTTTTTTGTTTAAGGTGATGGAATGCGGTTGAAAGGTAGATTGTTAAGCGTTGCCGAGATGGTACCACCATCGAAGTGCATTGTGGATGTCGGGACCGATCATGGAAGGCTTCCTGTTTGGCTGGTCAAAAGAGGCATTGCAGAGAGAGCCATTGTTACCGACATAAGCGCTGCTTCGCTTAAAAAAGCAGAGGCGCTCATAAAGGCACATGGCTTGGAGAGCCTCATTGAGCCAAGGGTGGGTGATGGGCTGTCGGTCGTATATCCAGGCGAGGCCGATACGGTGGTCATCTCAGGAATGGGCGGATTGCTGATAAGGGATATTTTAAAGAATGCCCCGCAGGTGACGGACAGCGTTAAGACCTTCGTACTGCAGCCAATGAGAAACCAGGGTTTGCTGAGGAAATGGTTGGTCAATAGCGGGTATGCTATAGTAGATGAGTCGCTGGTGCGTGAAAAGGACAAGTTTTATGAGGTCATGGTGGCCCAGCATGGCAAGCAGCACATCACTAGGGATGTGTATTATGATATAGGATATATGCTCATTCAAAAGAAAGACCCGCTGCTTAAAGAGTTTATAGAATACAAGATGGCCAAGACGGCTGCCATCATAGAGCAGCTGGAATCCAAAGGGACCCCATATTCTAAAAAAGGGATTGACGGGCTCAAACGCAAGCTTGAGGATTATAGGGAGGTTTACCAATGGGTTACACGGTGCGACAGGTTGTAAAGGTGATGGAGGATATAGCTCCACCTTACCTTGCGGAGGAATGGGACAATGTGGGCCTGCTGGTGGGCAGTATGCAGGACAGCGTGCATAAGGTCATGGTGTGTTTGGACGTGACCGAGGCTGTAGTACATGAGGCCATACAAAAAGGAGCGAGTATGATCATATCGCACCACCCGGTTATATTCGAAAAGTTAAAGAGCCTGCGCAGCGATACTGGCAGGGAGCACCTGCTGTACCTCCTTGTTCGCAATGGCATAGCGGTGTACTGTGCCCATACCAATCTGGATAAAGCTATCGGTGGAGTAGATGATGTTTTGGCCGCGCGCTTAGGACTCCAGGATGTCAAGATTTTGAGCGTTGATCAACGGGATAAACTGTATAAGGTAGTGGTGTTTATTCCCAAAGGGCACGAGGATGCGGTGATGGAGGCCATGGCCCGGGCGGGTGCGGGATGGATAGGCAACTACAGCCACTGCACCTTTCAGATTAAAGGGACGGGTACGTTCATGCCCCTTGAAGGGACAAATCCTTATATAGGCCAGCAAGGGCGCCTTGAAAGGGTGGAGGAGGTTCGACTGGAGACCGTGGTCCTGTCAAACCAGCTGGACAAGGTTATCGAGGCCATGCTCCAAGTTCATCCTTACGAAGAGGTGGCTTATGATATATACCCATTGGCCAACCGCGTCAAAAAGCATGGCCTAGGAAGGATTGGTAGGCTGCCGCACAGGATGCCGTTTGACGAGTTCATAGGGAAGGTGTGTGACGATTTAGGAGTTTCAAGCGTTCAAGTGGCAGGGTGGATTGATGGCGAGGTGCAGGTAGTAGCAACATGCGCGGGGTCAGGTGCCAGCTTGATAAACAGGGCTTATAGCAGCGGTGCTCAGGTCTTTTTGACGGGTGAGCTGAAGTATCACGATGCCCAGGCTGTAGCAGAGCTGGGCATGGCCGCCATAGTTGCAGGGCATTATGCCACTGAAGCCTTCATCGTGAAAGAGTTAGTTGGTCGTTTACAAAAAGCATTTGATGCTTTACAATATGGGATAGAGGTATTTGCTGCTGAAGCTATGGCTGATATCTATAGGACGGTGGGGAAGTAATTTACTCCTTTTTTTAAATTTTGTGAAAGACGTCTTTGTGCGGAGGCGAGCGCTTTATGTGAAGGTTGAAAGGAGGTTGTGCTAATGGGGCAGCTGGATCTGCTGTGGCAATACCAGAATCTTGATTTAACTTTGGATAAATACGATAAGATAAGGAAAAACTCTCCTTTGCGGAATAAATTGATAGAGCTTAAAAACTATTTGGTGCAGCAGCAAGAACACCTGGTGAAATTTAACGAGGAAGCTGAAAAGAAAAACCACATATTGAACAGGATCAGCCATGAATATGAGGAGATTTTGAAGGCTTTTAAATCGGACTTTGATAAGGTGGAAGGCGGACAGGTCCGAAGCATCAAGCAGCTGGAGGAAATGCAAAAGGCTGCAGTGGAGCTGAAAGAAAAGCTGGCCAAGAAAGAGGAGGAGATAAGGGGCCTGCTTAAGGATATCCAAGGCCTCTCAAGCAAGCTGGAAGAGATACGCGTTCGTATGGTAAAAGCCAAAAAAGAGTATTCCACCATCAAAGCAGAGTACGACAGCGAGGTTTCAAAGATTCAAAAGGAATATCAGGAAGTCAAAGAACAGAGAAACGAGATCAAAAACAAGCTTGATCCTGAGCTGATAAAAAGGTATAACAAGCTTAAGAAGAGCAGAGGTACTGCCATAGTCATGGTGGAGCAAAGCTGCTGTGGTGGTTGTAATATGAGTTTGGCGGCTCTGGTCATTGAAAGGCTAAAAAAGGGAGACGACATTATAGAGTGTGAAAACTGCGGGCGCATACTGTACTGGCCCAACAAAACAGACGATGATGGTCAAAATGCTGTCTGATAATTTGACAAAGCCCTTGATCCGTGTTATTATATATTGTACAAATGGAATAGAGCATGTGAGTAAGTCGGGCGATCGCGGCTGCACTTTATGATGATGCAGCTGAGGAAAGTCCGAGCTCCACAGGGCAGGGTGCTGGGTAATACCCAGTGGAGGCGACTCCAAGGAAAGTGCAACAGAAATAGACCGCCTGGCATTGGGCTTTGTGGCCAAATGCCGGGTAAGGGTGGAAAGGTGAGGTAAGAGCTCACCAGCAATCCAGGCGACTGGATTGGCTCTGTAAACCCCACCTGGAGTAAGACCGAATAGGGGACATTATGTGGTGGCCCGCCACGTCCCGGGTAAGGTCGCTTGAGCCTATCTGGCAACAGTAGGCCTAGATAGATGATCGCCCTCGACAGAACTCGGCTTATAGACTTGCTCACATGTGCAGAAATCCCGCCGTATGGCGGGGCTTTGTTTTATGCATTGGAAGAGTTGTGGGTTAAAGTAAAACAAACTGTATCTCCTCTGGAAGCCTCACAAGTTATTTCGGATTTTGGAGTTTGGAAACTAGATAGGCCAGATATCGGTGATATACTAGAGGCAATTGGAATATCTCAGCGCTATAGGATTTCTTTTCGGGATTCCCTTGCAATCACTAGTGCAATTAAACTCAATTGTGATGTAATATGGAGCGAGGACCTAAATTTAAACCAGTATTTTAATAAGGTGAAGGTGATGAATCCCTTTTTGTAAACAAGGTTCTTCTACACTACTAAAATAGTGGAGAGAAGAACTTTTTTAATTATGCGAGAGAAAGGACTTTCAATTGCAGTTATTGTAATTGTATACATCATTAGAACGGAGTGACCCCATATGCATTTTAATATGCATTATAAACAGCGCGTGGGAGCGCTCTTACGCCGCGATGTTTTGAGCCTTACCCTCCCGGTGGTAACCGAGCAGGTGTTCACCATGTCCATGGGCATGATAAACGCCATAATGGTAGGTCAGGTGGGAAGTCAGGCCGTCTCAGCGGTGGGCATGGTGGATTCCATAAACAACATCTTTGTGGCTTTTTTTGCTGCTCTGTCGCTGGGGGGTACGGTGGTAGTGGCACATTACGTAGGCCACGGCAACCGCGAAGAGGCAAACGATGCTGCAAAGCAGGCCATGTTTTCGGGACTGATCCTGTCGCTTTTTATCACGCTTGCAACCTGGATACTGCGCCGCTACATTATATTGGTGCTTTATGGAGCAGCTGAACCTGCCGTCATGGAAAACGTCAACGTGTATTTTGGCATTACACTTCTTACTTACCCGTTTATAGCCCTCACTTCTATCGCCTGTGGCGTCTTAAGGGGCGCCGGAGATACAAGAACGCCTATGAGAATTACCATAATTATGAATGTTATCAACATCTGCTTGGGGTATGTATTGATTTACGGGATCAATATAAGCAATATACATTTTTCTGTATCAATTCCTGCGCTGGGAGTTAAAGGGGCTGCGATTGGTCTTGCTGTAGCAAGAGCGGTAGGCACTTTTATGATAATCAATGTTTTACTCGGAGGCTCTAAAGCCATAAGGCTTACCGATTTGCGTTCGTTTAAATTTAATCTACCGCTGCAGAAAGCCATATTTAATGTGGGTATCCCTGCAAGCGTTGAATCTTTACTGTTCAACGGCGGGAAACTCATCACCCAGGTGTTCATTGTGGGCATGGGCACGGCCTCCATTGCTGCTAACTATATCGCCAGTTCGATATTTTCTATGGTGAATGTTCCAGGGAATGCCCTGGGGGTTGCCGCAACAACCCTTGTGGGGCAATACATGGGCAGGGGTGAAAAAGAAGAAGCCAGTGACACCATGATGTATTTGACCAAGCTGGCGTCGTTTTGCCTGCTGATACTGTGCATGATTACCTACCCCTTGGCTGTTCCTTTGGCCAGGCTGTACAGCAGAAGCGCGGATGTCATGGCCTTATCTGCACGCCTCATTCGCCTGACATCAATAGCCACACCGCCCCTGTGGCCCATTGCTTTTGTGCTACCTGCCGGATTGAAAGGGGCGGGGGATACCAGATACACCATGGTAACATCATTCTTGGGCATGTGGGCGTTTAGGATTGTCCTGGGATATATCCTTGGCGTTCCCCTGAAAATGGGGGTGGCAGGAGTGTGGATTGGTATGTTCATCGATTGGCTGGTAAGGGGTGTCCTGTACTATTTGAGGTTGAGGAAGGGAAAATGGGTGCAAAATGTAGTGATTCAAGATATAAGCAGTATGGCATGATATGTATATATTTTTTATAAAAGTGGATCAGCGGTGTTGCATATAGATAAAGCCTTTGACAAATAATAAGTGTCAAAGGAGGTTGCGTAATTATGAGAAATATAGCCGTACAGAAAGGCCTGAGTCATGTGGCGGATTATTTAAAAAATGCCGGTTATCGCGTGTTTGAATTTGATACCGCTCAAAAAAATCATGGCGATTTTTTTGATGGCTTTGATGCGGTAGTATTTACCGGGCTTGATGATAATGTTATGGGCATTCAAAATACCAACGTTAATGTTCCGTTTATAGAGGCCAGCGGAATGACTCCCGAGGAAATAAAAAATGCTATAGAGCGGAAATTACAATAAACACAGAAAACATGGACACCTCAATGGTAAAAGGACCTTATCCTACAACGAAAGGTCCTTTTATTTTTATAAAGGATTTTTTGCAATTGCGTAGAATATATTATCGACAAAGAATATCGAATTTTATTGTTGGCAAAAACGATGTAAAGGAGGTTGTTGAGTGAACAAGGTTAAGGTATTTACCGACAGCACGGCCGATCTTTCTTCCCAGCAGCTTAAGGATCTAAATATTTCTGTGCTTCCCCTGTATGTAAACATAGGCGATAAGAGCTATCGCGACGGCGTGGATATAACTACTGCACAACAGCTTTACGAAATGGTGGAAGAGTTTCAGACTTTGCCCAAGACGGCTGCACCGCCGATAGAAGACTTTGTCAACGCTTTCAAGCCATGGATAGACCAAGGTTACGATGTCATTTATGTAGGGATTTCATCCAAGTTATCGGCCACCATTCAAAATGCCATGATTGCGGCTACTGAATTTGATTCGGGCAGGGTGCATGTGGTGGATTCGCAGAACCTGTCTACCGGGATAGGGTTGCTGGCTGTCAAGGCAGCAGAGTTGGCCATGCAGGGCGTGGGGGCACAGGAGATCGTAGAAAAGGTAAACGCGCTGGTACCCAAAGTCCGTACCAGTTTTGTGATAAGCACCCTTAAGTACCTCCACATGGGAGGAAGGTGTACGTCGCTTCAGCTGATTGCAAGTACCCTTTTAAAAATCAAGCCCCAGATTATAGTAAAGGATGGGGGAATGATAGTAGGAGAAAAGTACAGGGGCAAAGACAAGAAAGTACTGGATTCATTCTATTCGGATCACGTAGGAGATGGGAAAAACGTTGATTTGGAGAGGATATTTGTCACCCATTCCGACTACCAGGAAGGGGCAGAATACCTGGCTGAGAAGCTGAGAAGCGAGCTGAATCCAAAAGAAGTATGCATAACCTCAGCAGGGGCGGTTATATCAAGCCATTGTGGTCCCGGTACGGTAGGCATACTGTATCTAGAAAAATGATGATAATTTGCTACGAAAGGGGTTTTCTCAACGGAAATCCCTTTTTGTTTTGTTCCATAAATGAAAGGACATTTGTGGCAAAATGTGTGCAAGGGTGTTATAATACCATGTGTTAGAGGTTTTAAAAGTTTCCATTTTTAGAAAGGGTGAGGGTGCCGTGGATGAGCTCAAAAAATTGGATGAACTTAAAAAAATAATTGAGAACAGCGATAATATAGTATTCTTTGGTGGCGCGGGAGTGTCCACCGAGAGCAATATACCGGATTTCAGGAGCGCTTCGGGCCTGTACAGCACCAGCCAAAAGACATCATATCCGCCCGAGGTGATGCTGAGCCACAGCTTTTTTATTAAGCACCCTGAAGAGTTTTATGAGTTTTATAAAAGCAAGATGGTTTACAGGGATGCAAAACCCAACGCGGCACACATCGCCTTGGCAAAGCTGGAAGAACAGGGGAAGCTCAAAGCGGTTATAACCCAGAATATCGATGGGTTGCATCAGGCAGCGGGAAGCAAGAACGTGCTGGAACTTCACGGCTCCATCCACAGGAATTACTGCATGAAATGCGGACAGAATTATGACCTTGATTACGTGATGGATAGCAAGGAGCTGGTTCCCAAATGCGAAAAGTGCGGTGGTATGGTCAGGCCTGATGTGGTGCTATATGAGGAAAGCCTGGACATGGATGTATTGTATAAATCCATAAATTACGTTTCCAATGCTGATGTGCTGATAGTGGGAGGCACTTCCTTGGTGGTATATCCCGCTGCCGGGCTGGTAGATTATTATAAAGGAGACAAGCTGATACTCATCAACAAGACGTCAACGCCTTATGATTATAAGGCCAGCATCGTCATACATGACAGCATAGGCAAGGTATTGTCTTATGCGGTGGGATAATGTCAAATATGCCCAAGTTAAGGTAAATGTTCGGAAAAGGTGGGCTCAAGGAAGATTGGACTCATCAAGTGTTTGTAAGAGCGTTTTAAGCTATGAGCCATTTGACTTTGCAATAAAAACAAAAGGATGATATAATAGTATTTAAATCGAACATATGTTCTTCATAGGAGGGTTGTAATGGGACAAACTTACGGAGCCAGCAGCATACAGGTATTGGAAGGCCTTGATGCCGTTCGCATGCGGCCAGGGATGTATATCGGGTCGACCGGCCAGCGGGGTCTTCATCATCTCCTTTGGGAAATCGTTGACAATGCCATCGATGAAGCGGCAAACGGCTTTGCAACAAGGATTTCGGTTACCATACACGAGGATAACAGCGTAACGGTGGAGGATGACGGCAGGGGGATACCGGTAGACGTACATCCGACCTTGGGAATACCGGGGGTACAGGTGGTGTTTACACATCTCCATGCCGGTGGAAAGTTTGACAACCAAAATTACAGGTTCTCGGGCGGTCTGCACGGCGTGGGCGCATCTGTGGTGAACGCCTTGTCGCGATGGCTGGAAGTGGAAGTAAAGATGGACGGAAAGCTTTACCGGCAGAGGTTTGAAAGCGCCTACGATCCGCAGCTTAAGAAAGTTGTTGCAGGCAAGCCCGTCACTCCCCTGGAGGTTATAGGCAGTGCTACCGGGACGGGGACCAAGGTGCGGTTTCTCCCGGATGATCGCATATTTGAGGACGTACGCATGAACGCAGATATCGTTTCAAGGCGGCTTAAGGAGCTGGCCTATTTGAATGGCGGGGTAACCATAGAGTTTTGCGATGAACGGGTAAAGGATGCTGGCAGCAGGCGTACTTATTGCTATAATGGCGGCGTTATTGATTTTGTAAAGTACCTTAATGAGGACAAAAATGTGCTTCATGAAGATGTCATATATATAGAGGGAGAAAGGGATGGTATATTTGTCCAAGTAGGCATACAGTATACCGACTCTTACACCGAGAGCATCTTTTCATATGTCAACAATATCCCTACCACTGAAGGGGGCACCCATGAGACTGGATTTAAATCGGCTCTCACCAAAGTTTTGAACGACTACGCCAGAAAGTACAATTATTTAAAGGATAAGGACCCCAATCTTTCGGGGGAGGACTTCCGTGAAGGCATTACCGCGGTTATCTCCATTAAGATGAACAACGTACAATTTGAAGGGCAGACCAAGACCAAGCTGGGCAATACCGAGGCAAGGACGGCCATGGAGGCCATCGTCTCAGAGCAGCTGGGCTATTACCTTGAACAGCCGGCTAACAGCGAGACGGCCAAGCTGATCATAGAAAAGGCCATAAAGGCCGCCAAGGTCAGGGAAGCGGCCAGAAAGGCCCGTGAAATTGAGCGAAAGAAGACCAGTTTAGAAGGAGCGCCCCTGGTTGGCAAGCTGGCCAGCTGTACCGGCAGGGACCCCAGGCTAAACGAGCTGTTTATCGTAGAGGGCGAATCGGCTGGTGGCTCGGCCAAGCAGGGGAGGGACAGGAGGTTTCAGGCTATACTTCCTCTGCGCGGCAAGCCGCTTAATGCAGAGAAAAAGAGGCTGGATCAGGTGCTGAGCAATGAGGAGTTTGCCACCATCATCTCTGCATTGGGGACGGGCATTGGCGAGGATTTCAATGTAGCCAACCTGAAATACCACAAAGTGATAATACTGTCTGACGCTGATCAGGATGGAGCACATATACGGGCCATCCTGCTTACCTTCTTTTTCCGATACATGAAAGAGCTCATCACCAACGGACATCTGTACATTGGCCTGCCGCCGCTGTACAGGATCACCGATGGGAAGAAGGAAGTATACGTTTATAACGATGACGAGCTGAAGAAAGCAGTAAAGGGTATGGGCAAGAGGTACACCATACAGCGCTATAAGGGCTTGGGAGAAATGAACCCAGAGCAGCTGTGGGAGACCACCATGAATCCCAAAAAGAGGAAGATAATACAGGTGACGGTGGAGGATGCGGCCGAGGCCGACAGGCTGGTCACCATTTTGATGGGGGACAAGGTACAGCCGCGAAAGGAATATATAAGCGCTTATGCTAATTTCAATAAAGTAGACGTTTTGCAGGAGATGGGAGTGTAGTTGAAGTATGGCACCAAAAAGGACGGATAACGAGTTTGTGCAGAATCAGGATAACGTGATCCAAAAACCCCTTGAAGAGGTCATGCATGAGTCCATACTGCCTTACGCCGAGTACGTCATAATGGAACGTGCGCTGCCCAGGGTGGAGGACGGGCTTAAGCCGGTGCAGCGGAGGATACTCTATACAATGTACGAGCTGGGATTAACTCCTGATAAGCCGCATCGTAAGTCTGCCAGAATTGTGGGCGATACCCTTGGCAAATATCACCCTCACGGTGATGCATCGGTTTATGAGGCAATGGTAAGGATGGCCCAGGACTTCAACATGAGGGCATTGCTGGTGGACGGGCACGGCAACTTTGGCTCCATCGATGGGGATGCGGCTGCCGCTATGCGATATACCGAGGCGCGCCTTACATCTCTAGCGATGGAGATGCTGAGGGATATCGATAAGGATACCGTCAAGTTCAGCTTGAACTTCGATGATACGTTGAAGGAACCCGACATGCTGCCGGGGAGATTTCCCAATGTGCTGGTCAACGGGGCCTCGGGTATTGCCGTGGGTATGGCCACCAATATTCCCCCCCATAATCTGGGTGAGGCAATAGATGCGGTAATAGCCCAGATGGAAAACCCCGATATTTCGCTTGATGAGCTGCTTAAAATCATGCCGGGGCCGGATTTCCCCACCGGTGGGATTATAATAGGCCAGGATGAGATCAAGAAAGCTTACGAAACCGGGCACGGCAAGTTTTACTTGAGAGCAAAGGTGGAGGTCGAGAACGCGCCCGGGGGCAAGAAGCTGCTGGTGATAAAGGAGCTGCCTTATCAGGTTAACAAGGCAGTTCTGCTGGAAAAGATATTGCGGCTGAGCGAGGAGAAAAAAGGCGTACTATCCGGCATTGCCGACATACGGGATGAATCCGACAGGCAGGGGATACGTGCAGTCATAGAGCTTAAGAAAGATGCCGAGCCCGAGAAGGTGCTCAATTATCTATATAAATACTCCGACCTGCAGGTGACGTTTGGGATCAACATGGTGGTGATAGCTGACGGCAAGCCGCAGCAGTTGGGGCTTAAAGCCATCATAGACTACTACATTCGCCATCAAAAGGATGTGGTGACGCGGCGAACCAGGTTTGAGCTGGACAGGGCTAGGGCTCGGCAGCATATACTGGAAGGGCTCATGGTGGCAATACAGAATATAGATGAGGTCATAGCCATCATACGCTCATCCGAAAATCCCAGCAAGGCAAAACAAAGGCTGATGGATAGGTTCAATCTAACTGATGTCCAGGCTCAGGCCATACTTGACATGAGGCTTCAAAGGCTCACCGGCCTTGAGATATCAAATCTCAAGAAGGAGTATGAGGATTTGGTAAAGCAGATACGGAAACTGGAGAATATACTGTCATCGGAACAGGCATTGATCAAGGTGATCAAAAAAGAGCTGCTGGAGATAAAGGAAAGGCATGCGGATCCCCGCAGGACAACCATAATCGAAGACATCAAGGAAGCCGAGATAAACGCCGAGGATTTGATACACGTGGAGGATGCGGTCATCGCCCTTTCCCATAACCAGTATATAAAGAGGATCCCGGCCAAGTCGTATAGCCGTTCCAGCCGCGATGTAGAAAGCGTTGAAACCGGTGACGGGGACTATGTGGAGTTTGTGGTCGAGTCGGCCACCGACCACAAAGTGCTCATCTTTACCGATGCGGGTAACTGCTATACCCTGACTTGCAGTGCCATTCCCGAAGGGAAGTGGCGTGACAGGGGCGTGCCGCTGCACACGCTTGTCAATTCCCTTGAAGGTGGAGAAAAGCCGGTGGCTGTACTCTCAATCAAGGAGTTTTCGGAAGACCAATATGTACAGTTCTATACAACCTTTGGGATGATAAAGAGGACGCCGCTTGTAGAGTACGATGCCAAAAAGACCAAGATACAGGCCTGTGGTCTTAATGAGGGCGATAGGGTGGTGACGGCTGAGCTGACCCGCGGGGATAAAGACATCATGCTTATCACCAGGCAGGGTATGAGCATACGCTTCCACGGAGAAGAGGTGCCGGTGATGGGCAGGACGGCAAAAGGCGTAAAGGCCATAAGGCTTAAGGAGGATGACCAGGTGATCTTTGCCTGTGAGGTGGATGACGAAGGCGAGATGGTGGTGGTTACCGATAGGGGTTTTGTCAAGCGTACCCTGCTGGTTGACTACCAACCCCAGGGCAGGGGCGGAGTAGGATTTAGGACCATACGCTTTACCAGGAGTAAGTCCAACGGCAGCCATCTCATTGCTGCCTTCTATGTGAAAGACCCGTATGAAATCATACTTCAACAGAAGGATGGTACGGTGAACAGGGTGAATACCGACTCCATCGCCATAACGGAAAGGGATGGGACGGGAGAGGCGGCTGTGATGGTGCTCATGGATAATGAGGTGTGTGCGGCCTACAGGAATTACAAGGAGTGACGTTTTTACCTCAATAAATTGAGAGGGATTGCTGCCCTCTCACACTCCTCCATATCTCTGAGAGAAAAAGGGTTTGTTATGGCAAATGGCGGGAATTGACGGTGTATAAAGTGTAGGAGAAAGAGGAGAGAATATAAGGGCAATTGGGAATATGGAGTGACCAGGAAATATTTAAAAGGAGATTTTTATTTTATGCTGAGACTGCCCGAGAGATATGATAAGAAGTGGTTTGTAATCTTAGGAGGAATGTTTATCTTCACGCTTGCCCTGCTTATCATATTTAAGCTGATACTGGGCCCTGAAATAAGCGGAAGGAACATCATGGGTTTTGCCATTTTATCTATCCTTGTTTCGCTGATAACAACCATAGGGGGATATCTGGGTTTTAAGGTTTATTTCGGGATTTCAACGATATCGAATATAGTTGGCCTTTTATACATGCTGTACATTGCCATAAGCCAGCAGGCTCCGGGGTGGACTGACCTTGTGGGCATCATGGCTTATATGTTCATCATGGGAATAGGGATATTGGGCGGTATAGTGGTAGAGGCGTTGGTGTATTTTTTGAAAAGATTGTAGCAGTGATTTGTTGAAGCTTTTGTCCCCATATAAGAGACATTATCATCTATAGCAGGTCAGTATATTCACAGAACCTGAGAGGAGGTATTATAATGCAAAGTTTTTTAAGATTTAAAGAATTATTGAAAGATATTTTTCAATTTGAGACATCAGATTTGGATTTTGGCATTTATAAAATTTTGAATTACAAAAAAAAACATATAGAGGATTTTATTGAAAAACGGCTTTTACAAATAGTAGAAGGTGCTTTTGCAGCGCATAAAGCTGGCATTTCTAAAGAATTCGAGACAGAGTTGCAGATGGCAAAAAATCAGCTGGAGGAAATAGGTAAAGGATTGGGGAAAGAGGTTTTTTTGCCTTCGGGTGAAATAAAAGAGGAATTTAAAGATACTCCTGCTGGTAGAAGGTATATGGAGCTAAGACAACGAAAGGAAGAAGCGGGAAAAGTAGAGGAGATGAAATTTCAGGTTTTCAATGACCTATACAGCTTTTTTTCTCGATATTATGAAGATGGAGATTTTATACCCCAGTATCGCTATAATATAAAAGGCCATAAATATGCTATTCCTTATAATGGTGAAGAAGTAGCTTTGTACTGGGCTAACAAAGATCAGTATTACATAAAGACAGGGTTACTTTTCAGGGACTATACATTCAAGGCTGATGATTATAAGGTTGTCTTCAGGGTAGTGGAGGCGAAAGATGAGTTGGGTTCAAATAAAGCTACCAAAGAGCGATTCTTTGTGTTGAATGATGATTATATGGAACTTGAAGGGAAGGAACTGATTATAAGATTTCAGTATAGAGAACTTACAGATAATGAGATTAAAAAATACGATGTGGCAGGAGGAAGCAATGCTTCCAAGCAGCAAAAAATTAATGAACTTGCTTATGAATTGATAGTTAAAGAAGCTACTAAATTTGGTAAAAATATTGCTTTATATCTACAGAAGGATAGAAATGGGGTTCCTTTACTAAAATATCATTTGCATCGTTTTAGCGGGAAAAATACAAAAGACTATTTTATTCATAAAGATTTGAGGAGATTTTTATTGGGCCAGTTGGATTATTTCATAAAGTCAGAAGTACTGGACCTTGATACACTAGAAAAGGAAAAGTATGCTGATAAACATATTATAAGGGCCAAGGTAGTAAGACAAATTGGAGAAGCAATTATAGATTTTCTGGCGCAGATTGAGGAATTTCAAAAAAGGCTTTGGGAAAAGAAGAAATTTGTTTTGTCCACAGAGTATATAATAACTCTCGATAGAATAAAAAAGTGGGCTGGTGACAGGTTTTTAGATGAAGTCATAGATAAGATTTTAAACAATGAAAAGCAGCTAAAGGAGTGGGAAGAGTTAGGTTTTGGTCAAATAAGGAGTAAGGAAGATTTAATTGAAAAGGAAGATATTGTAGAGAGAAAATATAAGAAACTTCCTATTGATACTAGGTATTTTGAAAAAGAGTTTAAGGAGAAACTATTGGAAAACATAAGCTGTAATATAGATTTGGATGAAGCGCTGGATGGCCTGCTTATAAAAAGCGAAAACTGGCAGGCATTGAATACGATTTTGAATAAGTATAAAGAAAAGGTAAAAGTAATTTATATTGATCCGCCGTACAATACAGGGAATGATGGTTTTCTTTATAAGGATAATTATCAGCATTCTTCTTGGTTGAGCATGATGGAAAATAGATTAGAATTGGCCAAAAAATTAATGAGATATGATGGAGCTATTTTTGTGAGTATAGATGATAACGAGATTAAAAATTTATTAATGCTAATGAGTCTTATATATGGTGATATAAATATGTTAGCGAATATTATTTGGGAGAAAATACATACTAGAAAAAATTCAGCGAAATATTTTTCGGTTTCACATGACTACATTTGTGTTTTTGCTAAAGATAAAGAAAAATGGGATAGAGTTTTAATACGACGAGATAATACTAAATTATACAGCAATCCAGATAACGATCCAAACGGTCCCTGGAAGCCAGATCCTATATATGCTAATAACCCCTATTCGGCAAACTATGTAATTAGGAAACCAAATGGTGTAGAACTTCGGCCGCCAGCAGGACAATATTGGAGATTTAGCGAAAAAACATGGCAATGTTATGTAGAAGAAGGACGAGTAATATGGGGAGAGGGAGATTCTTATCCTGTAGTTAAAAGATATTTAAATGAGGTACAAGATGGTCTTGTTCCTACTACTCTTTTTACAAGGGATTTTGCGGGTGATAATTCTGCTGCTAATAAGGAATTAAATGGGTTATTTGGAGAAGGGAGAGTATATTCTTACCCAAAACCCTCTATCTTAATCGAAAAGTTGTTAGAAATTACTACTCGAAATAATAAAATAGAGTATATCCTCGACTTCTTTGCAGGCTCGGGTACAACTGCACATGCAGTTATGAAACTTAACAAAGAAGATGGGGGAAAAAGAAAATTTATTCTTGTAGAAATGGCAAATTATTTTGATACGATAATTATCCCTCGAATAAAAAAAGTAGCTTATTCTTTCAACTGGAAAGAAGGAAAACCAGAGGATT
>JAMNZI010000152.1 GCA_023622385.1 Bacillota bacterium
TTCACAATCACCCCTGCATCTTTCTACAGGGGATATATATTCGACAAAAAATTCAAAAATCCTTTTGGTAATAAATGTAATTAAATTACCTGTTTTTTACATGCGGAGACTCGGCGGCAAGTATAACAAGCTATTTATCGATAATGGCAATAATCCGGCTTTACCGACTGAAGATGAGGGAGTTGAAATTGCTATTAATTATCTGAAACAGCTAGGCATTTACTCCCAGGACCTGTACCTTGAATCAGTCACCTATGAAACGGTAACTAGAATAGGAAAGGACGGTATTCCCGGTCCCGAGGTCCCTCAAACTATGATTGTGAACTTCAGTCGAAAAATTAACGACATGGATATACTTGGGGCAAACCGGCTGTCCGTATTTATTGGAGATAAGGGAGAAGTTCTCGCAATCCATAATTCATTAAGGGATTGGAAACCCTACCGCATATTCCCTCTCAAGTCCATACAACAAGCTTTTGAAGAACTTCAGGCGGGGAAAGCTTCAATTTCAATCGAAGGTGACGCTTCTGAAGGAATTGTAAAAGAGGTTTACCTGGCATACTACCAATATGGCCTATCTGCTGAACAAAAATATCTGCAACCCATTTATGTTTTTGAAGGAGTAGCTAGCTCGGACGGCATACAAAAACCTTTTGTTGCTCACGTCCCGGCTATTCCCGACTCTTATATTGAACATCCCCAAATTCCATCCAACCATCAACTTCAAACGGCCACGGTTAATCTCTCAGATAAATTAGGTTTACAAAACACTACGAAGGTCACAATCGAAAGCATTGAAACAAACTCCACTTACGTAGTTGATATCAACAGTGACAAAGAGTTTGTACTACAGATAGTAGAAAATCTACAGCAGGTTATCGTTTCGCCTAATCAAGAAGGGCTGACTACTCCTTCGCATTTTATTATTTTTGAATGGGAAGGAAAAAAGGTAATAATAGGAGTAAATAGAGGTGAAGGCAGTATATACGTTGTCGGTGAGGATACTTATTACCTTTCTCCTTCCTTGATAAAAACAATAGAGAATATTGAAACAAGGGGAATTGGAAAGTTTACCGACTAATAAAGGGGCACGTCGTTGCACCGCTTTTTTATGTGAGTCCCGCATGGGATAAGGCTTGCTTAATGGAACGTTGTATCTAACATCGGTGAAATAAACAAGGCAGCGTGCATCATCCACGCTGCCAATTCCGCTAAAGAAAACAACTGCATTCTGTCTCACCAAAATTATATATATTATTTTAAAGCCTGGGCTATGGTCCCTCCACCGACCACTACATCACCCTGATAGAACACGGCAGCCTGACCGGGAGTTACGGCTCTCTGGGGCTCATCAAATACCACCCTCAGTTTGCCGTCCTCCTCCGGATATAGCGTAGCCGGTGCCTCCTTTGCCGTGTATCTAATCTTGACGCTGGCTTTAATTGGCTCATCAATGCTGGGCACCGAAATCAGGTTTACATCCTCAACGATCATGCCCCTGGAAAAAACCTCATCATGCCTGCCCAGGACCACCGTGTTGGTTTCCGGATCTATTGCCACCACATACATAGGCTCACCCAGGGCTATGCCCAAACCTCGCCTTTGCCCGATGGTATAATGGACTATGCCTTTATGTTTGCCCAGTATATTCCCCTGGGTGTCCACAAAATATCCCGGTGGAATGGGCTTTGAAGCCCTCTCCCTCACAAATTTAGCATAATCGTTATCCTTTACAAAGCATATCTCCTGGCTGTCGGGCTTATTGGCCGTCCTCAAGCCCAGCTCCCGCGCTATCTGCCTTACCTGTTCCTTGGTATAATTTCCAATAGGCATGAGGGTATGCTCAAGCTGGTACTGGGTCATGGTGTACAGGGCGTAGGTCTGGTCCTTTGCATGGGTGGCCGACTTCTTAAGCAGATAACGACCCCGCTGCTCGTCATATTCTATACGGGCGTAATGTCCAGTGGCAACGTAATAGGCATCGAGGGCCATGGCCCGCCTGAGCAGCTCTTCGAATTTGATGCGTCGGTTGCACATTATACAGGGATTGGGAGTGCGCCCCTTCAGGTATTCGTCAACAAAATAGCATATGACCTCCTCATCAAACACCTGCTGGAAGTTCATCACATAAAAGGGGATACCCAGCTGATTGGCCACCCGCCGTGCATCCTCAACGGCGGAAAGAGAGCAGCATCCCCCTTCCCTTTCAACCAACTCTGGATCGTCGCTGGGCCATATCTGCATGGTCACCCCTATAACCTCATAGCCCTGTTGTTTTAATAGATAAGCGGCTACAGAGCTGTCCACTCCGCCGCTCATCCCCACAACCACACGATTCTTGTTCATGAATTCACCTGCTTCTCCTGCTGTCTTCTTCTGTAATCCTCAATAGCGGCCTTTATGGCCTGTTCGGCAAGTACCGAACAGTGCATCTTTATAGGCGGCAGACCATCAAGGGCCTCGGCCACGGCTTTGTTGGTAATCTCCAGAGCCTCATCCACCGTCTTACCCTTTATAAGCTCGGTGGCCATGCTGCTGCTGGCGATAGCGGCACCGCAGCCGAAGGTCTTAAACTTCACATCCACTATTCTATTATCCCTTATTTTCAAAAATATCTTCATGATATCGCCACACTTGGCGTTGCCTACCTCACCGACACCATCGGCGTCTTCTATTTCTCCCACATTTCTGGGATTCATGAAATGGTCCATTACCTTTTCGCTATACATAGTGTTTACCCCCTTTATGTTGTGCAAATAGCGGAGACATCTCCCTCAGCCTCTTTACAATACCAGGCAGCACCTCCAGCACATAGTCTATATCCTCATCGGTATTGTCATCGCCCAGCGTCAATCTGAGCGATCCATGGGCAATCTCGTGCGGCAGCCCTATGGCCAACAGCACATGGGAAGGGTCCAGCGACCCCGATGTACAGGCCGAACCGCTGGACGCCGCAATGCCTTTCATGTCAAGGCTGAGCAGCAGAGATTCTCCTTCAATGAATTCAAAGCTGAAGTTGGCGTTGCCCGGCAAACGCTTGGTGGGATGGCCGTTGAGGCGTACGTTTTCTATGCTGTTTAATACCCCCGATATCAACCGGTCACGCATGGCCGTAAGCCTTTTGCTGGTCTCTTCCAGATTGGAAACGGCCAGCTCTATGGCTTTGCCCAATCCCACAATACCGGGCAGATTCTCGGTGCCT
>JAMNZI010000241.1 GCA_023622385.1 Bacillota bacterium
TTTAAAGCCCATAATCGCCACAAGGCGTAAAACCGATAAAAAGATTGAAAATGAAAATGAGGAGGTATGAAAAATGAAAAATAAGCTATTGATAGCTGCCATAATAGTGCTAGTGGCGTGTTTAGGGGTAATCGTAGGTGCTGCGTTTCTTGCAGGTACACCGGTAGCAAGTGCTATCAATTCCGAAAACTCCTATGCAAAGGATAATATCCTGGCTGCCTCGGGGACCGGCAAAGTTACTTTAAAGCCCGATGTGGCATATATCAACGTAGGCGTGGACACCTTTATGAAAGATGCCAGGGCGGCTCAGCAGGAAAACACCAAGGCTATGGAGAAGGTGATAAATAAGCTGAAGGCGATGGGCATAGACGAGAAAGATATACAGACTTCCGGTTATAATGTTTATCCGCAGTATGATTACGTGAACAACAAAAGCGTTCTGGGAGGATACCGTGTCACCAATACGGTAAAGGTCACCGTGCGGGATATAGACAAAGTGGGCGACATCTTAAGCGGTGTGCACGAGGAAGGAGCTAACTACTCGTACGGCATATATTTCGGCCTTGAGGATCAAGAATCCGCTTACAGGGAAGCTCTTAAAAAGGCCTTTGAGCAGGCCAAGGGAAGGGCTGAGGTGATGGCCAAGCAGGCCGGAGTAAAGCTTAAGGACATAGCGGCTATATACGAGGGTTCGGCTCCAGCCGAGATTTACCGGTACCAGGGAGTGGGCTTCGAGAGCCTGCAAAAGGCAGCCGATGCCGCATGGACGGTGCCCATAGCCGAAGGGGAAATAGAGGTCAATGCAACTGTTACGCTGGTGTACCGCATTGAATAAAGACCAGCCGACAAGACGGCATGGCGTCGATATAAAAGATATATAAATCTATATATACGCATATAATATGCGTATATAAGTGTGCTTTGCATCATTTACCTGGAAAAAGGTGGATGTTTTATCCGCCTTTTTTATTTGTTTTCTTCGTCAAGTGTGCTATAATTAATTCGTCAAGTATGCTATAATTAATTAGACATACCGTGTAAAGTGGGGAAAGGGTGGAACCTATGGCTTTGAATGAGGAAATGGAGCTTAAGGATTTATTACAAATTATTCGCAAGAGGTTGGGCCTTATCGCTTTAATAACATTGACTTCTCTGTTGATAAGCGTTATTGTAAGCTTTTTCTTGTTAGATGAAGTATATGAGACATCTACGACGCTTATGGTGGGCAATACCCAGAACTACCAGACCAATACCATCGAATACAACGATATACTGGTAAATCAAAAGCTGGTCAATACATACAGCGAGATAGCAAAGAGCGATCGCGTTTTGGACAAGGTTATTGAAAGGTTACGCCTTGAATTAAAGCCCGACGACTTGCGTAAAAAGATAACGGTAGCATCGGTTAAGGAGACTGAGATTATACGCATAACGGTGGAGGATACTGATCCGGTTTTTGCCACCAACCTTGCCAATGCCATTGCCGATGTCTTCATGAAGGAAGTTGTGGACATAATGAAGCTGGACAATGTCCAGGTCATCGACGTAGCAAAGGTTCCTGAAGAGCCGGTTAAGCCCAAGCCGCTCCTTAACGTAGCCATAGCAGCAGTGTTGGGGCTTATGCTGGGACTGGGTGTGGTATTCCTCATAGAATACCTTGATAACACCATCAAAATGTCGGAGGATATCGAGAGATACCTTGAGCTACCCGTACTGGGAGTCATTCCGATGTATGATGAATAATAAAATGTGGTTGTGAGGTGTATAGCAATTGAGATCTGTTAACCTGGTGACACATGCGGATCCCAAGTCTCCCATTGCAGAGGCTTACAGAATTTTGAGGACCAATATTGAATTTTCGTCCACCGACCGCAAGATTAAGGTGATACTGGTGACCAGTAGTGGGTCTTCAGAGGGTAAGAGCACTACGGCTGCCAATACGGCCATCGCTATGGCCGATGCCAATCGGAGGGTGCTTCTCATAGATTGTGACCTGCGAAAGCCTGCTATTCACAGAATGTTTGGGCTGGTAAATATAAAGGGGCTTACCAATATACTGGTGGAAGGCATTGAATACAGCGATATTACCAATGTGACCGAGGTGGAAAACTTAGAGATTATAACCAGCGGCCCTAAGCCCCCTAATCCCGCCGAGCTTTTGGGTTCCCGGAGGATGAAGGAGTTTTTGGATAGGGTGCGGGAAGACTATGACGTGGTTATAATAGACGCACCGCCGGTGTTGCCTGTTACCGATGCAGCCGTTCTATCCCAGTATGTGGATGGAGTGATACTGGTAGCGGGTTACGGGGTGACCACATTTGAAGCTGCAGCCCAGGCCAAGGCTAGCCTGCAAAAGGTAAACGCGAGGATACTGGGGGTCGTATTAAACGGGGTACCTGTAGACAGGGGGGGCGGCTATTATTATTACTATTACTACTATTACGACGAACAGGGTAGGAAGAAAAAACGCCGCAGCTCTGCCGTGCAGCAATCCGTTTCGGTAGATGGGATCCCGTCTTTCAAAAGCGAGGGTATAGATCTGTAATGCTGGACCTCCATTGCCATATACTGCCCGAGGTGGATGATGGCGCCGGTTCCATAGGTGAGGCCCTTTCCATGGCGACCATGGCTGTCAGGGAAGGGATAGACGCCGTGGTGGCCACTCCCCACTGCTTGGATGCAAGGAACATCGATGCTTTTGTACAGGGAGTGGAGCGCCAGAGGCAGCAGTTACAGGCTGTGCTGGATGCCCGGCAGATGGACCTGGATATCTTTTTGGGCGCAGAGGTGTTTATGGATCCAGCCTTCCTAAAGGTGGGAGGGCTTGAAAGGCTAACTATAAACTCCACCCGATATATTCTAGTGGAGCTTCCCATGGGGGAGGTGCCGCTGTACGCCGAGGACTTTATATACAGGCTCAGGCTAAAGGGTTTCATACCCATAATTGCCCATCCCGAGAGAAACCTTGCCATCATGCGGGACCCCAATGTGCTCTATCGTTTGGTGGATTTGGGATGCCTGTGTCAGATTACCACCGGCAGCATAACCGGCCTTTTTGGTAAGCAGGTGAAGCGATGTGCGCGGATACTGCTGACCCACGGCATGGGGCACGTGCTGGGCACCGACGCCCATTCGGAGGGCACAAGGGGACC
>JAMNZI010000163.1 GCA_023622385.1 Bacillota bacterium
TTCTGATATCGTTTCTGCGAATACATGAGGTGGATGGGGAGTGCGGTAAAGCCGTATATCCTCTATACCATTCTGTTTTTGTGGTATCCTGAACTGCTGAAGTACGTATTGCTTGGCGCCACTTATTGTTCGAACAATTTTCAGTATATCATCTTTATTCAGGTCGGGTACGAAGGTAGTACGGAACTCGTAGTCGCAGCTGGCGTTCATTATGATCCCTATGCTTTGTTGGATACTGGTGATGTCAACTTCCACTCTGCAGATTTCATTGTATTTCTCAAACGGGGCTTTTATGTCCATGGCGATGTAGTCCACCAAATTCTTGTCTATCAGTTTCTTTAGCACAAAAGGGTGGGTACCGTTGGTATCCAGCTTTACCAGATATCCCAGCATTTTTATTTTTACGATAAATTCTTCAAGGTCGGGCTGAAGGGTGGGCTCCCCGCCGCTTATTACCACGCCATCGAGGAATGAGCGGCGGGAATGAAGAAACCGCATTACGTCCTCTATATCATATGTCATATTTGAGTTTTCTGAATTGATGATGTGGCGGTTGTGGCAGAAGTAACAATTCAGGTTACAGCCAGCGGTAAACACCACCGCAGCGATGTTGCCCGGGTAATCCACAAATGAGTTCTTTCGTATACCGGCTATTTTCATAACGCTTCTTCCCGTATCTTGAATTTCTTGCGGTCGTAATACTCGCGCTTTTTGCCGGGGTTGTAATTTTGCACTGGCCTTAAATAACCCGTTACCCTTGACCACACCTCTGTCTCGGCTCCGCATTGAGGGCACTTAAAGTGTTCTCCCTTTATATACCCGTGCTGGCTGCATATGCTGAAAGTAGGAGTGATGGATATATAGGGTATTTTGGTTTGGGTAAAGATCTTTTGGATAAGCTTTTTGGCCACGGCGGTATCTTCTATCTGCTCGCCTAGATAAAGGTGCAGCACTGTTCCACCGGTATACAGCGACTGCAGCTCATCCTGCAAAGCTACCACCTCAAAGATGTCATCGGTATAGCCTACCGGCAACTGAGTGGAATTGGTGTAATAAGGTGTCATATCGTCCCCTGCGGTTATGATGTCTGGATATTTGCTTTTATCCAGCCTGGCCAAGCGGTAGGCTGTAGCTTCAGCTGGCGTAGCCTCCAGGTTGTAGAAATGGCCTGTCTCCTTCTGCAGCTCTATGAGCAGGTCGCGCAGGTAATGCATGACCTCTATGGCAAAGGCTTGCCCTTCTGGAGTGGTGATGTCCTTACCCATGAAGTTGAGTAGTGCCTCATTCATGCCCACAATGCCGATGGTGCTGAAATGGTTGTACCAGTATTGTCCTGTGCGCTCCTTTATATGGCGGAGATAGTGGGTGGAGTAAGGGTAAAGGCCATTTTCGGATTGCTGTTCGATGACTTTCCTCTTGATCTCAAGGGCGGTTTTGGCAATCTGGACTTGCCTCCACAGGCGGGACTTGAACTCACGTTCAGATGAGGACAGATAACCTATCCTGGGGAGGTTTATGGTCACCACCCCAATGGAGCCGGTCATGGGATTGCTGCCGAAAAGCCCACCGCCTCGCTTTCTGAGCTCGGTCACATCCAGCCTCAAACGGCAGCACATGGATACTGCATCTTCAGGGGAAAGATCGGAATTTACGTAGTTGGCAAAATACGGTATGCCATACTTGCAGGTGATCTTCATGAAGTCTTCGACCACTGGGCTATCCCAGTCAAAATCGGGGGTCACATTTAGCGTAGGGATGGGGAAAGTAAATACCCTGCCCTTTGCATCGCCTTCCAGCATGACATCGCAGAAGGCCCGGTTGAACATATCCATTTCTTCCTGGAATTCACCGTAGGTTTCGTTCATCATTTGGCCGCCTATTATGACGGGCTGGTCGCGCAGGGTGGAGGGCACCTTGATGTCAAAGGTCAGATTGGAAAAGGGGCACTGAAACCCCACTCGCGTGGGTACGTTGATATTGAATATAAACTCCTGTATGCATTGGCGCACCTGGCTGTAGGTCATCTTGTCATAGCGGATGAAAGGAGCGCAGTAGGTGTCAATGCTGGACCAAGCCTGAGCACCTGCAGTCTCGCCCTGGGTGGTAAAGGTGGAGTTCACAATCTGCCCTAAAAATGAGCGAAGGTGTTTGGCGGGTTTGCTTTCAACCTTGCCCGGTACCCCACCGAATCCCTCAAGCAGGAGTTGACGGAGGTCCCACCCGGCACAGTAGGGGCCAAAGAAACCAAGGTCATGGATATGGCAATCGCCGCTTTCGTGTGCCTCCCTGACTTCTTGGGGATAGATTTCATGCAGCCAGTAGTTTTTGGTGAACACCTCGCGCACGTAATTGTTGAGCCCGTTTACGCTTTTGTGGGTGTTTGCGTTTTCCTTTATCTGCCAATCCTTATCGCCAAGATAATTTGAGAACATTTCGATGGTGGCACCAATCAAAGCATTTAAGTTTCTGGCATTCCTTCTTTTTTCACGATATAATATGTACGCTTTTGCTGTTTGAGCGTGGCCGTTCTCGATAAGTACCTTTTCTACGATGTCTTGTATTTCCTCTACATCGGGAATTTTATTGCTGAACTTGAGGTTGGCTATGTCAACCACCTGGCGGCACAGCTCTTGAGCACGGTCAAAGTTGTTGCCTCCACATGCCATGGCCGCTTTGAATATTGCCCAGGTAATCTTTTCTGGTTGAAATTTTTCAATCCTCCCGTCTCGTTTGCGAATATGCGTTACCATGGTATCCACTCTCCTTTCAAAGCATAGATCGATTTCTTATCTGACGTCAAATTCTTCCGCTAATCCCCTGGGGATCGATGGCTTTTGAATGACCATTGTTTGTATCGTTTTTGTGCGTACCGTTTTATAAGCCTTATTTATGCCTATTTGGAGATTTACAATCAAATACTATATATTGGTGTCTTAATTTTAACACACACAACAAATTGTGTACATGGTCATTAGGGTAGGTTATAAGGTATTTTACGCCTATAACTGTGAATAGCTCGAGGAAATTTGCTTTTTTTAAAAATAGCGTAAATTTCTATTGACACTGCCATACAGTTGTTATGCCATGATAATCGAAGTGGGAACGTTACCAAAATGGGAGCTGATTTACACATGCCGCCTACCATCGTAGACATAGCCAAGATGGCTAACACCTCAAAAAGTACTGTTTCAAGGTATCTCAATGGAGGAAAGGTAAGGGCATTTATTGCCAAGCGGATAGAAGATGCCATAAGGAAGCTCAAATATAAGCCAGACGTCAGTGCAGGGCTATTGGTTCTCAATAAGACCAATGTGATAAGCGTTGTGCTAGATGACATCTCCAACATATACTATTCTTGCGTATTGGCTGGGGTACAGGCCGTGGCCTCTCGGTATGGCTAGTCTGTACCTTTTGGCCGAATACACTTGCCTATAACGACGGTCAAACAGCCGTTTTATGACTTGGGCAAGATGGCGGTCAAGCACCTGGTGGATATCATGGAAGGCGATGTATCACTTAAGACTGCTATATTGCTTCAGTCCACAATGGTTATAAGGTCATCGTGTGGCAAGGCTCCATGGTAAAAAAATTTCTAAAGATCTGAAATGAGAGAGATGCACATTTTCGTCGTATTTGTATTATTCAGGATATATCCCATCCTGTATTCATTGTACTTGAGCTTTTGTCCTTGGAGCGGTGAGTGGGCATCGGCATGGAATGAGGGTAATTAGTAACAGTATTTTTGGTACGATTCCCAAAATCAACTACAAGGTATATAATATAACTTGGTACAATGATTATACTAAAATTTGTTAATAATAAGGAGGAACTATGAAGCTACTTAACAACTTTTATCAGGTTTCAGGACCAGCGCTTTCACATCGCTTTGACGCTACTGCTTATTTGCTGAACAGTGGTAAAGAGCTTTTGCTGATCGATTGTGGTACCCCCGAGGGATACCAGGATTGCCTCAGCAATATTCGAAAATTGGGGTATGATCCAGCCGATATATCCTGCATTTTTGGAACCCATGGCCACTATGACCATGTAGGTGCAGCCGCTCTGTTTAAAAAGGACTTTGGGTGCAAGCTGTACCTCCATGAGGCCGATGCACAGCGGGTAATGGAGGGCGACGATATAAAGACCACCGCCTCGCTCTTATATGGTTCCCATTTCCCGCCGTGTACCGTGGACGGGTTTGTCAAAGACGGCGATGTGTTCGAGTATGATAACTTCACGCTTGAGGTCCTTCACACTCCGGGACATACCCCCGGCAGCGTTTGTTATGTTCTGTCCATTCAGGGCATGCGCGTGCTTATTGCTGGGGATACGATTTACGGGGGCTTCAGCGCGCACATCGGTTCCAGCGAAGAGCAATGGCGACGCAGTTTGGATAGGATATGCGGTTATCATTTTGACAGCATGGTGGTGGGCCATTCAAACCCTGTTTTACTGGCCGATGCTGACGCAAGGCTTCGCGATGCCAGGGCATCATTTGCAAACTACTACAACCCTTGGTTCAAGAATTTCAAGGATGAATACAGGTATTGATAGGTGCGTGCTTATTTTAGCTTGGAAATATAAAAGGATAAAACTCTATATATTTATGGAATTTATGAAGATGAATTGCTCGAAATAGTGTGGTAAAATGCTTTCAGTGGACACAAAAAACTTAAGTGGAGGTTAACATATGAAGGACAAAAAGCTCAGCATGATAGGCCACGCACACATCGATCCCGTATGGCTGTGGCAGTGGCAGGAGGGTTTCCAGGAGGTTAAAGCCACATTCCGTTCGGCTTTGGATAGGATGAAGGAATACCCGGATTTTAAGTTTATATCCAGCTCTGCTGCTTTTTATGAATGGGTTGAAAAAAACGATCCTGAAATGTTCAAGGAGATAAAAAAGCGGATTGATGAAGGACGATGGGCTATAGTAGGAGGTTGGTGGATAGAGCCTGACTGCAATATTCCCTGCGGGGAATCCTTCATAAGGCAGGCGCTGTATGGGCAGAGGTATTTCAAGGGAAAATTTGGGAAAACCGTTAAGGTGGGCTTCAATCCCGACAGCTTTGGGCACAACGGCATGTTGCCCCAGCTTTTGAAGATCAGTGGTATAGATTATTACGTCTTCATGAGGCCCATGCCCAATGAGAAGGGGCTGCCCAGCAGGATATTCTGGTGGGAATCGGATGATGGCAGCAGGGTACTGGCTTATCGTATCCCATACGAATATCTCACCTGGAAGGGAAATGTAGAGGGCCATGTAAGGCGATGTGCCGCTGAGCTCAAGGAGCCATATACCCATATGATGTGCTTTTATGGAGTAGGCAATCACGGCGGTGGCCCCACAAAAGAAAATATAGAGAGCATATACGAGCTGTCAAAGAGGGAGGATATGCCTGAATTGGTGTTTAGCACACCGGAAGAGTTCTTTGCCCGGATAGAAGATTCAGGCATTGATTTCCCTGTGGTACACGATGAACTGCAGTATCATTCGGTTGGATGTTACAGTGCGCATTCGGGCGTTAAAAGATGGAACAGAGAAGCGGAGAACTCGCTTATAAAGGCCGAGAAGTTTTCGGCGTTTGCTAACATCGCCACCGGCCAGCCTTATCCTGATGACTTCGATAAGGCGTGGAAGGACGTGCTCTTCTGCCAGTTCCATGACATACTGGCCGGTACCAGCCTGGAGGAGGCATATGAGGACGCGCGCAACATGTATGGTGAGGCCATGGCCATAGCCGGTCGAAACCTCAATCATGCGGTACAGTCCATCTCGTGGAGGATCGGCATTCCCGTGCAGGAGGATATGAAGCCTATAGTGGTCTTCAATCCCCATTCGTGGAGCTGTAAGGTTCCCGTTGAGGTGGAGCTGGGGCAGTTGAGCAGTGAATTCTGCTTACTGGATGATGAAGGAAACGAGGTCCCTGCTCAAAGGATAAAGCCACATGCCGCTTCAAATGGCAGATACAGGATAAGCTTTATGGCTGATTTGCCGTCTATGGGTTACAGGACATACAGGCTGTTTGCAAAAAAGAGTAAAGCCCTGTTTAACGATATGAAGGCAAATACCTATCGCATAGAAAATAGCAGGCTGAGATTGGAGATAGATCCCGAGACGGGGTATATAGGCAGCCTGTATGATAAAGCAAGGGGCTTTGAGATATTTAAAGGCCATGCGGCTGTACCGGTTGTGATTGAGGATCATTCGGATACCTGGAGTCACAATGTGGTCAGATACGATAAAGAGATAGGAAAGTTTAAAGTGGACAGCATAAAGCTTGTGGAGCACGGTCCTGTCATGAGCTCAATAAGCGTAAAGTACTCTTATGGGCGTTCCACTCTTGTTCAGAATTTTACGATGTACAGCCAGCTGGATGAGGTAGATGTTAAAGTGACCGTTGATTGGCGCGAACGGTTTAAGCTCCTCAAGATAAGGTTCCCTTTTAACCTGATATTTAGGCAAAATACCTTTGAGATTCCTTATGGGTGTATAACAAGGTGTGACGATGGTAGAGAGCAGCCGGGACAGTCATGGGTAGATGTAACCGGCATTATGCCCGGTGCTTCCAATAGATATGGCGTAAGCATAATAAACGACGGGAAGTACAGTTTTGATATATCCAACAATGTATTGGGAATGACCGTGCTCAGAAGCCCTGTGTATGCAAACCATGACCCGTACAAGCCCTGTGCCGATGAAGATTATTCATTCATAGATCAGGGCCTGCAGCATTTCAGCTACAAGATACTTCCTCATGATGGCGGTTGGGAAGAGGCTGGCACGGTAAAGAAGGCAGCCTTATTCAATCAAAAGCCGGTGGTAATAATTGAAACCTATCATGAAGGTACGCTGCCGCAAAGGCATTCGTTCCTGGCGGTGGACGTGGATAACGTCATCGTCGAGGTTGTGAAAAGAGCTGAGGATGACGATGATATTGTGATAAGGTGCCGGGAGGTTCATGGGCTTACGACAAAGGCTACAATACTGTTCTCGAGCCTTAAAAGGGATATAAAGGCTGAATTTAGGCCTTATGAGATAAAGACTTTCAAGGTGCCGAGAGACTTATCACAACCGGTGGTCGAGACGAATGCGTTGGAATGTGTAGAGTAACCGAAAGGGAGGTTCGGCTAAAAATTGCTGGACCTCTTTTTGTGCATTATATTTCTTCTTTTTGATTGTATTTTATGCTGCAAGATGGATATGATCATCGTATCCCCTATCTTAGCCAGGCCTTATATAATTGTAGTTTTTTAGTTTTAGGAATTCTGCCACAAGCGATGATGGTTTTTGTTTTATTAACTGCGGATAACTGTAAAAACCGACCTCTTCACAGTTTGATAAACTTATGCTATTATAGGAAAGAAATAAGCGTCGGTTCAGGAGGTTGCATACTATGGCTGGACATTCAAAATGGGCAAACATCAAGCACAAAAAGGAAAAAAGTGATGCTCAAAAGGGCAAGTTGTTTACCAAGCTTGGCAGGGAGATCTCCGTAGCCGTCAAGGAGGGAGGAAGCAATCCTGAAACAAACCCGAGGCTGAGGGATGCTATTGCCAAGGCTAAAGCAGCCAACATGCCCAACGACAACATCATGAGGATTATTAAAAAAGCTGCCGGCGAGTTGGAGACGGTAAATTACGAGGAGGTCACCTATGAGGGCTATGGTCCCAATGGCGTGGCCATAATCGTTGAGGCCTTGACGGATAACAGGAACAGGACGGCCAGCGATATCCGCCACTTATTTGAGCGCCACGGCGGGAATCTGGGAGCTACCGGATGCGTGTCCTGGATGTTTGACCGAAAGGGGCTGCTGGTCATAGAGAAGGGCGACAACGTAGATGAAGAGAAGCTCATGATGGAGGCCTTGGATGCCGGTGCTGAGGATATATCCGATGAGGAGGATGTATTTGAAATCATTACAGCCCCATCGGATTTTTCCAGTGTAAGGGAACAACTCGAAAAGGCAGGATTTTCGTTTGTGAGCGCTGAGATAGCTATGATCCCTCAGAACTACGTTGAACTCAATGAAGAAGCTACCAGTAAGGTGATGAACCTCATTGAAAAGCTGGAAGACCATGATGACGTGCAAAACGTATTTACCAATCTGAAGATGGAATGATGGATGGTCATTGCGATTTATAAATGTTGAATTTGCTGTCCTCTTAATGAAAAGTGGTAGGTCTGACAAGGCTCAGCGGTTTTGAGCAGCACTGCTGCTAAAGGCCTCCAATTTTACATGGCCCGTGTATAATAAATGCAAAAAATGGGAACACTATAATCCAAATCCATATTTTGGAGGGATTATAGTGTACATCGGCCGAAAGAGCCTTTTTTTGGGCATGGTGGCGTTGATGATGCTGGGAATGGTAATGGGCTATTCCTATACCCTTCTAACGGAGATGTTTCAGGATGAAGAGCGGATTGGTAACGAGCAGGCACAAGTGAACAAAGCAGGTACGTTGTCGGACTCTTTTGAACCTCTGGCAGCTGTCGAACCATCTCAGACCACATCCCAGGAGACTACCTTTATCTTTGAGAGGATGTATAAATCTTGTGGACACAATTCCATTACTTATAGGTCGGCAACGGCACAAGAAACCGGGCTTTCACGGGGACAGATTGAGGACATGCATTCTTCGTGGGAGATAAAGGAGTTTTCTCCATCAATCGTGTGGCTGTTTGAGGAGATTGATGGTTACTGTCCCAACCATTATATCATAAGGGAGAAGGATGGCTGCATAGCTATCTACCGGCCTGATAAAGATGGCCAGGGCGTTTACCTGATACACCAAACCAACATCGAAGTGGCGCTCTTGAATGCTGACATTCAAGAGCGCATAAGGGAAGGATGGGTAGTGGATTCGATAGAACAGCTGGAGCTGTTGATGGAGAGCTGGGGCAGCTGAGCGTTTTTTCGTATAGCGACAATAGCCTGCTTGTATGATGATATTTTTGTAAAGGCTATGTAGGGTGGGGTTGTTTCTCAGTTGCCATTGGGTTAAGATGTATCCTAACTTTAGGCAAATTTTGTTTTTGGCACGGAATTGATTTTTAAAAGCAGAACTAAATTAATTTAAAAGAGGGGTAAGCTGTATGGGGGATGTTATAGATGAGAAGAGGGATGGGGAAATAGTCGAGGGAACAGGCCGTAATAATATAAAATCCAAGGATGCAAGGGGTGTCCTGGAAAAGATAAAAAAAGCTAAAACCGTTGTGATAAAGGTGGGAACATCCACCATTACTCACCATAACGGCACTATAAACTTGTTGGTGGTTGAAAAGCTGGTCCGTGCCTTATCGGACTTAAAAAATGAGAACAAAAATGTAGTGCTGGTCACTTCTGGTGCCATAGGCGTAGGGTGTTCCAGGATGGGGCTTACAAAGAAGCCCGAATCGCTGCCCGAGAAACAGGCCCTGGCTGCCATAGGCCAGGTCAATTTGATGCATGTGTATTCAAGGCTGTTTAGCGAGTATGGCCAGATAGCTTCCCAGATCCTGCTTACCAAGGATGTAATAGAGGATGACGAAAGAAAGCTCAATGCCATTAACACCTTCAATACCCTGTTCAAGTATGGGAGCATTCCCATAGTAAACGAGAACGATACGGTGGCCACCGAGGAGATCGAGTTTGGAGACAACGATACGTTATCGGCAGTGGTAGCGGTGCTGGTTAAGGCAGACCTTTTGATACTGCTGTCGGATATAGATGGCTTATATGACAAAAATCCCAGACGCCATTCCGATGCAAAGCTTATCCCGATTGTCTACGGCATAACCCGTCAGATTGAACAGAACTGTCAGAACACCGACAACAGTTTCGGCACCGGTGGAATGATAACAAAGTTGGCTGCTGCTAAGATATGCAACAGCCACGGCATACCCATGGTCATCGCCAACGGGGACAATCCCTATAACATTTGCAGGATCATAAATGGGGAGCTTGTGGGGACTATCTTTGTCCCTAGAGGAGGGGAGGATGAAGATGAGCGAAGTGCTGGATAAGGCCCAAAAGGCTAAGGCGGCCGCTGCACAGCTGGCCAAATTGTCATCCAGCGTTAAGGACAGGGCGCTGGAGATGATGGCTCAAGCCCTTGAGGAGCAAGCAGATTTTCTCATCCAGGCCAATAGATCCGATGTGGAGGCAGCGATACGAAACGGTAAACCGGGGGCTTTTGTTGACCGGCTGACCCTCAACCAAAAGCGCATAAAGGATATGGCCGAAGGGCTCAGGGTGGTGAAATCGCTCCCGGACCCGGTGGGGGAGACGATGGCCATGTGGCGGCGCCCAAACGGCTTGGTCATTGGGCAGCGCAGGGTGCCATTGGGCGTTATAGGAATCATATACGAGTCCAGGCCCAATGTGACGGCCGATGCAGCTGGATTGTGTCTTAAGACCGGCAATGCAGTCATACTCCGGGGGGGTTCCGAGGCCATTCAATCCAACAAGGCCATCGTGAAGGTCTTGGCCCAGGCGGCTTATGAAGCAGGCATTCCTGAAGGGGCTATCCAGCTCATCGAGAACACCGATCGGGATAGCGCGCGGCAGCTCATGCGTTTAAACGGATTGGTGGATGTGCTCATACCCAGAGGCGGCGCTGGACTTATAAAAACCGTGGTCGAGGAAGCCACCGTACCCGTCATCGAAACGGGAGTGGGCAACTGCCACGTATATGTGGACAGCGAATGTGATCAGGACATGGCGATAAAAATCATAGTCAATGCTAAGACGCAAAGGCCAGGAGTTTGCAACGCTGCCGAAACGCTGCTGGTGGATAAAGAGATTGCCGATGAGTTTTTGCCGAAAGCGGTCAAAGCTTTGCGCCAGAAGGGCGTTGAGATTCGTGGCTGTGAAGAGACCTTAAAGATTATTCCTGATGCCGTGCCTGCAACTCCCGAGGATTGGGATACCGAATACCTGGACTATATACTGGCCGTCAAAGTGGTGGACGGTATTGACGAGGCTATACGGCATATACAGCTGCATGGAACGGGACATTCGGAGGCCATCATCACCTCCAACTATTTTAAGGCCCAAAAGTTTTTGGATGAGGTGGAAGCTGCAGCCGTTTATGTCAACGCGTCCACGCGCTTTACCGACGGATTCGAGTTTGGCTTTGGGGCCGAGATAGGTATAAGCACCCAAAAGCTGCACGCCAGAGGTCCCATGGGGCTTAAGGAGCTTACCACCATCAAGTATGTAATATACGGCAACGGCCAGATAAGGGAATAAATAATGATAAAAGGGCGTAGATAAACGCCCTTTTATTTTTGCCCTTCAAGCCATTGGCGAGCTTCTTCAATGGCCCGCTCCACCATAGCGGGTGCGGGGCTGCCCGGTATATTCCTGCGGTTTACGCAGTTTTTGAGCGATATGGCGTCATAGATATGGCGGTCGAACTTGTCGGAAAATTGTCGGTATTCATCTAATGTCAATTCTTCCAGCACCTTGCCGCTCTGTATGCAGTAAAGCACCACCCTTCCCACTATGCGATGGGCATCGCGGAATGGAATGCCCTTGTTTACCAGATAGTCAGCTGCATCGGTGGCGTTGATGAAACCCCTTGCAGCTTGTTTGAGCATGTTTTCGGGACACACCTTTAAGGTCTTGAGCATGCCGGTAAATACCGAAAGGCAGCTTTTGACTGTATCTACTGCATCGAAGAGGGGTTCCTTGTCCTCCTGCATGTCCTTGTTGTAGGCCAGCGGAAGTCCCTTCATGGTGGTAAGCAATGCTACCAGGTCGCCGTATACCCTGCCGGTTTTACCGCGTATCAGCTCGGCCACGTCGGGATTTTTCTTCTGAGGCATTATGCTGCTTCCCGTGCTGTAAGAGTCGTCCATCTCGATGAACTTGAACTCGTCGGTGGACCACAGTATGAGCTCCTCGCAAAATCGGCTCAAATGCATCATTATTATGGATGCGCAGCTTAAAAACTCCAGTACGAAATCCCTATCGGCTACGGCATCCATGCTGTTGCGGGATATAACAGAAAAGCCCAGCTGCTGCGCTACGTAATGCCTATCCAGCGGGTAGGTGGTCCCGGCCAGGGCTCCCGAGCCCAGGGGCATGACATCCACCCTTTTCAGTGCGTCCTTCAGCCGCTCTATATCGCGCCGAAACATCTCAAAGTATGCCATCAAGTGGTGCCCCAGCGTAACCGGCTGAGCTTTTTGAAGGTGGGTATAGCCTGGCATGATGGTCTCCTTATGCCTATCCGCCAGGGTGAGCAGCTGTTCTTCCAGTGCCAGAAGGAGCTTTATTATCTCACCGATGGCTTCTTTGGTGTACATTCTGGTATCAAGTGCCACCTGATCATTGCGGCTCCTGGCCGTGTGCAATTTCTTGCCTACGTCCCCTATTCTCTCTATAAGCAGCGATTCTATGTTCATGTGTATGTCTTCGCTGCTTATGCTAAAAGTCACCTTACCTTCTTCTATGTCCTTTAATATCTGGTTCAGCCCATCGCAGATGGCTTGCGCTTCCTCCTGGGATATGATCCCCTGCTTGCCCAGCATGGTGGCATGGGCAATGCTCCCCAATATGTCCTGCCTATATAGGCGGTGGTCAAAGCGGATGGAGGAGTGAAAATCGTCTACTTCCTTGCTGGTCTCCTTTTCAAAGCGCCCACCCCATAGCTTCATGAATCAAGCCCCTTTCCCTTTTCCCTTAAAAGAGCCTGGACTTTAAGGGGAAGTCCGAATAGATTGATAAAGCCTTCTGCATCTTTTTGATTGTACACGCTGTCTTCTCCGAAGGTGGCCAGCTCTTTGTCATACAGGGAGTACGGCGATTCGACCCCAGCGGGGATACAATTTCCTTTGTATAGCTTAAGGCGTACTCGGCCGGTCACATTTTCCTGGGTGCTGTCCACAAAGGCCGACAATGCTTTCCTGAGTGGCGTGTACCACTTTCCATCGTATACCAGCTCTGCAAACTTGATGGCCACATGCTGTTTGTAGTGCAGTGTATCGCGATCCAGCGTGATGCTCTCGAGCATTTCGTGGGCGGTGTAAAGTATGGTTCCGCCGGGGGTCTCATATACCCCTCTGGATTTTATGCCTACCAGGCGGTTTTCCACTATATCTACTATTCCAATTCCGTGCCTGGCGCCTATTTCGTTTAACTTCTGTATAAGCTCCACGCTGTCGTAATGGGTACCGTTGACCTTCACGGGAATGCCCTTTTCAAATTCTATCTCCACATATTCGGGCTCATCCGGGGCCTTATGGGGAGGTGTACATATGAGATAGACGTGGTCTCCTGGCTCGTTCCACGGGTCTTCCAGGTCGCCTCCCTCATGGCTGAGGTGCCACAGATTTCGATCCATGCTGTAGGGATGTTCTTTGGTGACCGGTATGGGGATGTTCCGCGCACGGGCGTAATCTATGGCGTCCTCCCTGGATCTTATATCCCACATTCGCCAGGGAGCTATGATCTTAAGGTGTGGATTTAATGCTTTAATGGTGAGTTCAAATCTTACTTGGTCATTGCCCTTGCCTGTGGCTCCATGGGCTACCGCTACGGCGCCTTCCTTTTCAGCTATCTCTACCAGGCGTTTGGCAATCACAGGCCGTGCAAAGGATGTGCCTAGCAAATATTTGCCTTCATATATGGCGCCTGCTTTCAAGGTGGGAAATATGAAGTCCTCCACGAATTCCTTTTTTAGGTCTTCTATATAGACCTTGCTGGCACCGCTCTTGATGGCCTTTTCCCTTAAAGGTTCCAGCTCCTCGCCCTGTCCTACGTCCCCTACCATGGCTATTACTTCGTAATCAAAATTCTCTTTAAGCCATGGGATTATGATGGAGGTGTCCAACCCTCCGGAATAGGCCAGTACTACTTTTTGCTTTTCAGCCATGTGCTTCAACCTCCGTTTGTTTGTTTATAATAATTATACATCCATTCGAATATTTATACAACAACCCATTGATGTATATTTGCAGTCATTTGAATTTTTTGCTGCTTCATTTATAGTTTATACAGTGGGAGCTCGCTAATCGGTCAGTTGTGGTTGACACAGCGCTCAAAAAATCATAATATTACTATAGCGCATTTGATAAAGTGTGGCAATGGTGCGCTACAAATATATTTTGGAGTGGGTTTATGCTGGTACTTGGAATAGATCCGGGGATGGCTATACTGGGCTATGGGCTTGTTAAACAGGATGGCCATTCCTTGAAGGTCATTGACTACGGAGTTGTAAGTACCCCAGCCGATATGGATACACCACATCGGCTGCTCGTCATTTTTGATGCGGTATGTGAGCTCATAGATCGCTATGCACCTCAAGCGGTGGCCGTAGAGGAGCTATTTTTCAACAAGAACGTCAAGACGGCTCTTGCTATAGGCCATGCTAGGGGAGTGGCTGTATTGGCCGCTGCCCTCAAAGGGCTTGAAGTGTATGAGTATACTCCGCTACAGGTAAAACAGGCAGTGGCTGGGTACGGCAGGGCTACCAAGCAGCAGGTACAGCAGATGGTGCGCATGCTGCTCAATCTGCCATGTATACCCCGGCCGGATGATGCCGCTGATGCTCTGGCTGTATCCATATGCCATATTCACTCGGCGGCGCTGGAGGACAAGATGAAAAAGGCAAGCTTTTCAACGCGGGAAGAATAAATATATGCCTTGCTGCCTATCAAGTAGAAGCGCTGAAAAGTATGCCTTCGAGAGGGAGGCTTTTCGATAGGGGAGATGCTATGTTTTCTTATTTGAAGGGTACGCTTACAGAAATTGGGCCGCAGCATGTGGTGCTGGATGTTCAGGGTATCGGGTTTTACATAATGGTTCCATCTTCTGTGGCCTCTAAACTGCCTTCTAAGGGAAATGAGGTTAGGCTGCATGTACACCTCAACGTGCGACAGGATAGCATGGAGCTGTATGGTTTTTTAAACCGTGAGGACAAGCTGCTATTTGAAAAGCTCATATCGGTATCGGGCATAGGCCCTAAAGCTGCCATTTCCATGCTTTCGGCTTTGTCGTCCACTCAGCTGGCTCTAGCAATTGCCACTGGGGATGTAAAGGCTTTGAGCGCCGCCCCGGGTATCGGCAAAAAGACGGCGCAGAGAGTCATATTGGAATTGAGGGAAAAGAT
>JAMNZI010000247.1 GCA_023622385.1 Bacillota bacterium
GCTGGTGAACCAGTTGTCACGCCAGTGGCACAGCTGGGTAGCTAAGTACGGAAGGGATAAACGCTGAAGGCATCTAAGCGTGAAGCCCCCCTCAAGATAAGATTTCCCATCCGGTAAGCGGAGTAAGGCCCCTCGAAGAAGACGAGGTAGATAGGTCCGGGGTGTAAGTGCAGCAATGCACTTAGCTGACGGATACTAATAGGCCGAGGGCTTGATCTTAAAAGCTCTGCATTGTGCGGTTTTGAGGGTGCATGAAGCACTTTTGAAAAAAGGAAGATAGGAAAGATTCCGGTGACAATAGCGAAGGGGAAACACCTGTGACCATACCGAACACAGAAGTTAAGCCCTTCAGCGCCGATGGTACTAGAGGGGGGACCCTCTGGGAGAGTAGGTCGTTGCCGGAGTTCAATTTTAAAAAGCCTGGCTTGATTTGCCAGGCTTTTTATTTTATTGCTTGCTCGTTGCCGTTGCATGTGCTTTGTCCTAAATATCCCTTCTCTCGCATATGATATTAATGTCGGGACAATTTCAAGGCATTGCCATGAAATGGCGATATTATTTCTGCCTTTGTATTGACATGGCTTAGGAAACGGCTTATAATAAAAACTAAAGGTAAGCGGTTTCCTAACTTGCAAGTCAGTGGCAGACCTAAAAATTTAAGGGGGATACCCCCTATCGAGGTGAAACATATGGGGAAATTAGGCGTGGCCGTTATAGGCTGCGGCAGCATACACGGGGTACACGCAGATGCCATAACCGCAAGCCAGCTGAGCCGTTTGGTATGCGTGGTTGACATAGATGAGGGGCGGGCTCGGGCGTCTGCAGCGAAATATGGTTGCCGATGGTATGTGGATTATCTAGAAGCTATCAAAGATGATGAAGTAGATGTGGTACATATATGCACACCTCATTACTTGCACTCCTCTATGGCCATTGAAGCTGTAAGGGCTGGAAAGCACGTCTTGGTTGAAAAGCCGGTTGCCATATCTGTAAGCCAGGCTCAGGAGATGGCGCAGGAGAGCAAAAAGCATGGGCGCTATATAGGAGTATGCTTTCAAAACCGCTTCAATCCAGAGTCTCAAAAAGCCAAGGAGATCATCGATAGCGGTGAAATCGGGGCGGTGAAGGGTGTTAAGGGCATTGTAACGTGGTATAGGACCAGGGAGTATTACCTGGAAAGCGGTTGGCGGGGGAAGTTTGCCACGGAGGGCGGCGGCGTGCTCATAAACCAGTCCATTCATACCCTTGACCTTATGCAGTGGCTGGGCGGGGGAGTCAAGGCGGTGAAGGCGAGCGTTGCCACCAACCTTTTGGGCGACGCCATAGAGGTGGAGGACACCGCCGATGCGCTTTTGTTTTTCAAAAACGGAGCGCGGGGGATCTTCTATGCCACCAACTGCTACGTTGCCAATTCCCCGGTGGAGATCGAGATAGTTTGCGAGAAGGCCACTCTTAAGCTTTGCGATGGCACCTTGGTGATGGAGCAAGGGGAAAATAAGCAGCTCTTGGTCGGCAAAGAATCCGGACAAACCGCTTATAAATCTTATTGGGGCAGAAGCCACGCTATTTTAATAGAGGAGTTTTACAAAGCCATCTTAGGCGGTGATCCAAAACACATCATCTCTGTCGAAGAGGGCATGGAATCTTTGAAGATAATCGACGGCATCTATAAGTCCTCTTCTACAGGAAATGTGATAAACATCAATTAAAATTGGGGGGATTTTTTATGAGTAAGCCTAGAGTAGGAGCTCAGCTTTATACCATAAGGCAGTTTACCCAGACGCTGGAAGACATCGCCGCCAGCATGAAGAAGATAAAGGAGATAGGGTACAATGCCGTCCAGGTGTCGGGCTTTGGCCCTGTGGATCCGCATAAGGTGAAGGAGATAATGGATGAACAGGGGCTGACCATCTGCGCTACCCATATAGGATACGACAGGCTCAAGAATGACCTTAAAGGTGTCATCGATCAGCACAAGCTGTGGAACTGCAAGTATGTGGGCCTTGGTGCCATGCCTCGCGAATACGCCCAAAGCGCCGAAGGCTATGTGAAATTTGCCAAAGAGGCGTCGGAAATTGCACGGGTGTTGGCAGACAACGGGCTAAGGTTTATCTACCATAACCACAACTTCGAGTTCATGAAATTTGATGGGGTAATTGGCATGGACATTCTGCTCAACGAAACCGACCCCGAAGTATTTGACTTCGAAATAGATACGTACTGGGTGCAAGCAGGAGGGGGCAATCCCGTTGACTGGATCAAAAAGGTCAAGGGCAGGATGAAGGTAGTGCACTTCAAGGACATGGGCGTGGACAATAGCAGGCAGCAGATGATGACCGAGGTTGGCGAGGGCAACCTCAACTGGCTCGACATCATCAATGCCTGCGTTGAGACAGGCGTTGAGTGGGCGCTGGTGGAACAGGACATCTGCCAGAGGGACCCCTTCGAGAGCCTGGCCATAAGCCTCAACAATCTGAAGAAATTAGGTCTTAATTCTTAAAGGGGAAAATACTGTTAATATGGGGAGGTGAGACGGTGAGCAAGTTCATACTTTCAGCTTTTGCCGATGAGATAGATCCTGATTTGAAGGTGCAGATGGATGTGCTTGAGCAGCATGACATTAAATACATAGAGATGAGGGGCGTATACGGAAAGAGCCTTGTCCAGTATTCGCTAGACGAGGTAAAGGATATAAAGAAAAAGCTGGATGAGAGGGGCTTTAAGGTTTCGGCTGTGGGTTCGCCCATAGGCAAGATAGGGATACTGGATGACTTCGAGCCGCACCTTGAGCTGTTCAAACACACCATGGAAATTGCCAAGATACTGGAGACCGGTTATATCAGGATGTTCAGCTTTTATATCCCCAAGGGTGAGGACCCTGCCAAATACAGGGACGAAGTGCTGCGCAGGTGGGAGGAGTTTGTAAAAGCAGCCAAAGGTACGGGGCTTGTCCTCCTCCACGAGAACGAAAAGGACATTTACGGCGATACCGCCGAGCGCTGCCTTGACCTTTTGAAGACATTGGGCTGCGATTATGTAAGGCTTACGTTTGATCCGGCCAATTTCGTGCAGTGCGATGTGGAAACTTATCCCCATGCGTTTAACATGCTAAAGGATTATAT
>JAMNZI010000233.1 GCA_023622385.1 Bacillota bacterium
GTGCTCTTATACAGCATCTCCATCTCCTACCATCCAGTGTATATTGAGACTTTTGATTCATTATACTCGCCCACAGACTTCTCGTCAAATAAAAAAAGCTTTTCCCTTCTTTGCTCTTACTTATAGGAAAAGACCCCTTCTATCAGCTATGCTGTTCGGTATATATAGAGTTGAAACCCCAACTGAAATGTTTCACAAAGTATGGGAGGCATCGTCAAAAAGAAAGCCAAGGGCTTTCCCTCGGCTAAGATACCTTGCTTTCCTTTAAGTCTCCTCTTTTAAGCCCTCTTTTTATGCTATGCATTCTTCTTCTAGCATATATTCTTTCAGGAAAACAGGTACGCTTTCGGGAGTGCCGCTCATGGTGATCACAAACTGTATGTTGAATTTGTCCGAAAGCTTCTTTACATTGGCCACAAAATCCTCTATGCTCTTTACATCGCCCCCTAAATCTTCAATTACCCCATCGATAAAAACATGCTCGATATCGTAATCCCTGGCAATGATCCCGCACAAAAACCCGTATAGCACATCTAGATCCTTCAAGTCAAACTCCTTGGCATTGATGAACCGCACCTGGTACTTCAGCCCCGTTATCTTTCGATAATCCCCGTCGATAAACACCACATTCCCCTTGGTTTTCTCAATGGCCCGATTTGCCATTTCAATCACTTTTTTGGTCTTACCGCTTCCCTTCGGGCCAATGATAAAATGTATCATGTGAACCGCCTCCCATAATTTTGTTAGGGTGTGGTTATATTATACCACATCGTCAACAGGGTTACCATAGAAAAATCATCATAAAAAATAAGCATAAAGTTGTATAAAATTAAGGGCTCTAGCAGCCCTTTCCATACTTCAACATGCGCTGGACAATCTGCTCAGCAACCTTTTCTATTCTTTTAAAATCCATGGCTGAAATATAATATCCCTCCAGCTGGTCATGAACAGCCTTGGCCTGTGCAATATTGCTCATAGCTTGATCAAGCAGCTCCAAAAATCTTTCACGGGCACTTGATAAAGCCTTCCTGCGCTTTTCATCCAGCTTCGACTCAATAAAGCACGTCGACAGATCTACGCCTTCCCCAAGGTTTATCCCCTGGCTTTGAGGCACAGAGCTCCGAAATGGTTCCCATATATTTATGACAGCAACGTTAAGCTCAGGTATGATTACCATATCCAAATCCTCGGGCTCTATTGGGCAATGCGACCTTTCGGTGAAAAAGCCCTGCCACTCGGCTATAAGCGCAACCCTGTTTAATAGTTCCTTGGCTCCTGAACCTGGCCCACCGTAAATGGGATACACATCCATACCGGGCGCTAGCAATGTTTCAGCATAATCCCTTATGCCGGAAGGCGTAATTGCGCAGGCAAAATAATGCCTTGCTCTGCCCTCCTTGCCCAGAACATCCAACCTTTTAAACACCTTTCCGATAAGCAAGTCAGCCTGCCGTTGATATTCAACTTTATCCACACAGCTTTTAACGTATCCCTTCCATTCGTCATAAACAGTTTTAGCTTCTCTAAGCTGGATATATGCCGTATTGAAGAGGTCCTTTATTCGATTAGTACACTCTATTATGTGCTCCTTATTGGCCACCAGCACATCATCATTCCAGTAATCGCCAAAATAGATAATCTCATCGACAGCACCTGGATACCGCGGATCCATCACGTGAGGAGCTGTACCATCCACTATGGCCACTTTTAAACTGGGTACTGCTACGGCATCAAGGGAATCAGGATCAGAAGAGCAATAAAAGTATTCAACCTCATATCCCCTATCAACCAAATCCTTGCTAATCCTTTTCATAAAAGTCGACTTGCCTACCCCTGGTCCACCTTTTATTATAAATATCCTATTTGTATTGTACTCCAGTATCTCTCCAAAGTAATTTATAAAACCGTAGGGCGTGTTCCCGCCAGCAAACATGCTCCTGATATTCAGCTTTGACCCCACAAATACTCCTCCTACCTCATACCCAATATCGCTCTTTTGGTATTATATGCATTGGATCAATTGCATATGATAGACTTGAAAAAAAAAGCAACGCATAAATGATGCGTTGCTCTCTTAGTTGGCAGCATCAGATTCCGTCCCTTCTTCGGAAGCTTCTTCTCCGGCTGCCGTTATAACGGCTATGGCATCCTCCGGTGGGTCATCTATCTGTATTTCGGGATGAATATTTAGATCTTCGACCGTCACAACATCACCGTAATTCTTATCGCCAACATCCACTACAAAGTACTCGGGAATGATGGATGCTTCACCTGTAATGCTTATGCTATCTATATTGACTTGAAGTATGAGGCCTTTTGATTTTAACTTTTCCCGTCCTGTAAACCTAATGGGTATATCACAGGTAATCTTTTGCCCCGCAGCTACCAGCTGCAGGTCGGCATGAAGTATCTCACCCGTAATGGGCTCTTTATCTACATACTTGACCAAGGCCATCTTTTCTTGATTGGCCATTACCAGTTTAACTCTCGGCCTCTCTCCATGCTCCCTTAAGACTTTCAAAAATTCACGCTTCACAAACTTGACGGGCAAAGTCTTGATTTCCCTGCCATAAACAACGCCGGGGATAAAGCCCTCCCGTCTTGCTTTTTTGCCCTTTTCATTTCTTGGCAAAACAGTAAGCGTTGCTACTCTCATACCATCCCCTCCTTTTATTTTAATAAACATCGCTGTCTACTAAAATACAAAGAGGTTGTTCGTATGGATTAGCAACAGCACTGTATATTATAGCATTTTTTCATATATACTTCTACATTTTGTTAAAACGTAGATCCATTAAAACAGCCGTTCCCGGCTCCAGTATGACCTATAATAATCATCGTATCAGAGGCATTTCAGTAACCCTAAGGTTGGTGCATCCGTAAGGGATCAATATAATTTCCTCCACCTCATCAGAAACCCATGTCATCTTTGGATATGGTAAAGCAGCACCGTTTTCCATACCCCAATCGATTTTTTTACCCTTTGTACGGGCTATTACCGGTGCACCTTGAGGTGAAAAAGGATGCTCACCTAAAGGCCGTTCTTCGAATACAATATCCTTCTTAACATTGTCTTTATCAATGCACAAACC
>JAMNZI010000017.1 GCA_023622385.1 Bacillota bacterium
GAGCTGATGAGCCGCCTTACCAACGATATAGATGCTATCTCCATTACCCTGCATTTCAGCCTAACCCAGTTCATCTCGGGGATCATCATCCTGGTGGGCACAATAGTGCTAATGCTGATGAAGAGCGTAATTCTTACCGTCATAACCTTATCGATAATTCCTTTAATGTTCCTTCTAACCAAGTTTATAACTGAACACACTGGCAAGCTATTTATAGAACAACAGAGAACGCTGGGCGAACTCAACGGCAAGATAGAGGAAACCATTTCGGGCCAAAAGGTAGTAAAGCTGTTCTGCCGGGAGCAGCAGGCCATCGCCGATTTTGAGGAATCCAATCAAAAGCTCAAGAAAACAGCATTAAAAGCCCAAGTGTTGTCGAGGGTCATGGGTCCCACCATGAACATGCTCAACAACCTGAGCTTTGCCCTAGTTGCAGGAATTGGCGGCTTACTGGCCGTTAACAACATCGGAGGTGCTGTAACTGTAGGCACGATATCTATATTTCTTAACTATTCAAGGCAGTTCACCCGACCATTGAATGAAATGGCGAACCAGTACAATATGGTGTTGTCAGCAGCAGCTGGTGCCGAACGAGTATTTCAGGTTTTGGACGAGACCCCTGAACCGGCTGACGCTCCGGACGCCGTGGACCTTAGAGAAATAGGCGTAAAAGGCCACGTGCAATTTGAAAACGTCTCATTCGCTTATGATGATGAAAACATAGTTCTAAAGAACTTTTCTCTTGAAGTAAAGCCGGGGCAAACAGTGGCGCTAGTTGGTGAAACTGGGGCTGGCAAGACTACCATAATAAACCTCCTCATGCGATTTTATGACGTTAAAGAGGGAAGCATACGTATAGATGGTATCGATATAAGGAAAATCAAACGCGAAAGCCTTCGTTCTTCCCTTGGCATTGTGTTGCAGGATACTTACTTGTTCAACGCCACAGTGCGCGAAAACATACGATATGGCCGTCTGGATGCCACCGATGAAGAGGTAGAACAGGCAGCCAAAATTGCCCATGCTCACGACTTTATCATACGCCTGCCTCAAGGATACGATACAGTCCTCACCGATGACGGCGGCAATTTAAGCCAAGGCCAGCGCCAGCTTCTGGCCATTGCACGCGCGGTATTGGCAGACCCGACCATCCTTATACTGGACGAAGCTACCTCTAGCGTTGATACCCGCACCGAGGTATATATCCAAAAAGCCATGCGAAACCTCATGAAGGGACGTACCAGCTTTGTCATAGCCCACAGGTTGAGCACCATAAAGGATGCTGATTTGATCGTGGTAATAGATAAGGGCAGGTTGGTTGAAAAGGGTACGCATCAGGAGCTGCTGGAGCGAAAAGGAGTCTATTACAACCTCTATCAAAGCCAATTCGTGCGTAGTCGTCAGGCTGAAAACAAAAACATTGAAGCTGCTCTATGAAGTTAAAAAGGAGAGAGCGTTATGCTGCTCTCTCCTTTTTTAAATCCCTGTCCTTCCATTGGGTATCACAAGACACAATAAATCCATAAGAAATGTTTACATTAATATCCATTATTCACATTTCCACTATCTATATACAAAGGATCCGATACTAGCACGGGTAATAAATACCTCTATTTTGCCGGGCATGGGTGCAAATATCGCAATCACAAAACGGACTTGGAATCATTTCGGCTGCTCCAGTCCCTAAATAAATCATGCATTGCCACCCCTCATTCTTATTTTAAAGCAAACATAAAATTAGGAATATTGTAATATCAATTGCAACAATATCTATCACAATACCTGCTTAAGGAAATCCCTTGTCCTATCGCTGCGCGGATTACAGAATATCTCTTCCGGTAACCCTTCCTCGATTATCTCTCCACCATCCATGAAAATTATTCGATCAGCAACTTCTCGCGCAAATCCCATCTCGTGGGTGACCACCACCATGGTCATCCTGTCTTCCGCCAGGTCTCGCATAACCTTGAGGACTTCTCCGGTAAGCTCGGGATCCAGCGCGGATGTAGGCTCATCAAACAGCATTATGTCAGGCTTCATAGCCAGAGCTCTTGCAATGGCCACCCTCTGCTTTTGTCCACCCGAAAGTTGGGAAGGATAACTATCCTTCTTGTCAATCAACCCAACCCTTTTAAGCAGCGCCTCGGCCGTATCAATTGCTTCTTTCTTTGGTACCTTGTTTACCACGATGGGCGCTTCAATGATGTTCTCCAACACCGTCTTGTGGGGAAACAGATTGAAGTTTTGAAACACCATCCCTAACTTCTTGCATATTTGACGTATCTGCTTATCGGGTACATATTCCGTCTTGCCTTTTTCATCCTCATACGCCATGGGTTGCCCTTGTATTATTATAGAGCCTCTATCAATAACCTCCAGATGAATGAGGCACCGCAGCAAGGTACTCTTGCCCGATCCCGAAGGTCCTATAACGGCTACTACTTCGCCTTTTTCAACCTTAAGCGAAATCCCTTTTAAAACCTGTAAATCCCCAAACGACTTGTAAACATTTTTAGCCTCAATCATATACATTGTTCTCTAACCCCTATTCATATATTGAATATCGCCGCTCCAATTGATCAAAGGCCTTCGTCAGCACGTAGGTCATAACTAAATAGAACACGGCCGCCACTACAAAAGGGGATGTCACGGCATCCCTGGACACAGCGATCTTGGTAGCCCTTAAGAGCTCGCCCAATCCTATAGCATATACCAGGGCCGTATCCTTTACAAGGGTGATGGCCTCATTGCAGACGGGAGGCAGCACCCTCCGCACGGTCTGAGGAAGGATTATCCTCCACATGGTCTGCCAATACGTAAAGCCCAGTACCTTAGCTCCCTCGTATTGCCCTTTGTCAATTGACTGTATGCCAGCCCTGAAGATCTCAGCAAAATATGCGGCATAATTGAGGACAAAAGCGATGCAGGCTGCTGGAAAATTCTCCAAGGTAATCCCGAAATTGGGTAGGCCATAATATACGAAAAATACCTGTAACAGCAATGGCGTGCCCCTTAAGAGCCAGATGTACCCACCGACCACGTCCCTCAAAAACCCATATCTAGAAATGCGCGCCAGAGCTAAAAGCACCCCCAGGGGAATTGAAAAGACGATGGTAATGAAAAACAGCTCTAGAGTAACCACCGTGCCCTGGAGCATGGGTACTATAATGCGCGATATATATTCCAATGTAGGTTTTATCACCTCAAGCGCAGGCTTTACAATATCAAGCAATAATTGCTGCATAGCACCTCTCCCGATTTAAAAAATTTGTGAAAACGTAAAAAGGACTGACGGCGCAATCAAAGCCCGTCAGCCTTCAGCCTTGACAGCAACACAATACGGCTCTCACTTCTTGATGATGTCCTCACCAAACCACTTCTTGGAGATCTCAGCCATGGTGCCATCCCGTTTCATCTCATCTAATACTTTATCCAGCGCCTCCAGCAACGCTTTGTCCTCCAACCTCAATCCGACGCCGTATTCCTCTGTACCGAAATTGTCCTCTAAAATCACAAAATTTTCATTTCTCTTTTCAATATAATATCTTCCCAGTATCTCATCTGCCACCACAGCATCAATCCTGCCTGCCTTTAGGTCCAACAGAGCTTCAAGGTTATCGGGATATTCTACCATTTCAGCCAAAGACTCATATACCTCTTTATCCTTTTTCACGGCTTCAGCGCTGCTGCTGCTCATCTGCACCCCTATCTTCTTGCCTGCCAGGTCAGCCTTGCTCTTAATAGTTGAGCCTTGGGGCACAATTATAATCTGTGTATTTACCAAATACGGCTTTGTAAAAGCCATGTTTTTCTTCCTATCTTCGGTAATGGTGAGGCCATTCCATATCATATCTATCTTCTTATTCTTAAGCTCAAGCTCCTTGCTGTCCCAATCAATGGGCTTAAACTCCACTTCCACTCCCAACCTCTTTGCTGCCTCTTTAGCCAAATCGACGTCAAAACCAACGATATTACCGTTTTCATCCCTGAATCCCATGGGAGCAAATGCGTCATCAAGCCCTACTACAAACTTTCCAGCCTGCTTTATCGCCTCTAAAGAATCATCTTTAGCGGCCTTTTGAGCCCCCGAACAGGCGCTCAATAAAAGTGCAGCCATCAATGCCAAAATCAAAAACGCAATCGTGCTCCTCTTCACTTCAATTCCTCCATTCAAAGCTTGTTTAATTTTAAAACAATAATATTATAATTTAATATGTTAAATTAGTAAAGTGCTAAATTCAAAAATTTAAGATTGAGTATTCTCCTATCATGTGAAAACGATGAATCATGATTAATTTGCGGATTTAGGAATGTGCCCGATGAAGCAGTTGATATATATTAACAATTCAAAGGGATTAATGACAATTCATCACGAATAAAACATATATGTTACAGCCAACCTATATATAAAAAATACAAGCAGTGATGAGGAGTTGTACATATGATAGCGTCATTTTTGAGAGCCTTAATACTCTATGCTCTGGTAGTCATCGGAGTAAGGATTATGGGGAAACGGCAGGTGGGCGAGCTTCAGCCCTTTGAGCTGGTGGTCACCATAATGATAGCTGAACTGGCATCGGTGCCCATGGAAAACACCGGTACACCCCTTTTAAACGGGATTATACCCATGCTGGCACTGCTTTTGGCTGAGGTGATCATTTCGTACATCACCTTAAAAAGCGAAAGAGTCAGAACCATCGTATGCGGTTCGCCCAGCATCGTGATACAAAACGGCAAGATCGTACAGAAAGAACTGGCCAGGCTGCGCTATAATGTAAACGACCTGCTGGAACAGCTGAGGGAAAAGAACATAGTCAACGTGTCTGACGTGGAGTTCGCAATACTCGAAACCAACGGCCAGCTAAGCGTCATACCCAAATCCCAAAAAAGGCCTGTAACCGCCGAGGATCTCAATTTGTCCACCCGCTATGAGAGCTTACCATATACCCTCATCATGGACGGCCACATACAACACAAAAACCTTACCAAGGCCGGCCTGGACATCAACTGGCTGCTCCAGCAGCTTGAAATACGCGGGCTTAAACCCAAAGACGTATTCTTCGCCTACCTCGACAGCCAAAGAAACCTACAGATAGAAGAAAAAGAAAGGCGGAGGTGAGCTCATTGAAGGTACTGGCGATAATGGTGGCCACAACCATCATCTTTATCGGTTTTGCAATCTGGGCCCAACACAGCCTTGAGTCCTCCTCCCAGAGGTTAGAACAAAGCCTGGACAGCCTGGAGCAAGCTATAAAAGGCGATAACTGGGATATGGCAAACGAACAGCTGGAATCCTTCAACCAGGTGTGGGAGGAGACAAAAAATCTCTGGCAGATATTTATCGACCATGAAGAAATAGACAACATCGATGCCACGCTGGCAAGGGTAAAACAGCTGGTAAGCATAAAAGAAAAGGCCGATTCGCTATCCGAAATCTCGGCTCTCAAGCTCTTTATAGTTCACATACCGCAAAAGGAATCCTTACGTCTTGTAAATATATTTTAAGGCGTAAATGGTTACCATATACAGGCCTGTTCTCCTTGGCCATGTATCCTATCAAAGTGCGCTCTATCCGTAATGGGGCTCAACCCCAAAATATATCAGCATAGTCGTCTTCCACATATTCACTGTAAAAATCTATGAATAAACCGGTTTTTGGTGGCTGACAAGAGCGATCCTCCACCTGTACCCTGCATAAAAAATCCTGTTTCTCAAAGAAGCTTATGGCTTCATAGTCCCATGGAATATCGCTGCGCTCATATATGCCATGCCGTTCCAAATCCTTCAAAAACGGCCTAATCTTGTCCTCCGAGTCTACATCCACTTCAACGCTCCCTTTTTCCCTCAGCTCCTTCACCACTTCGTCCACCTCGCCGGTCTGATAGCGAAAAGCCCTTTCCACACCCATCACTCCCTTTCTACTTTTTTACACATTGAGTATCTGCCTTAAAAATTGGCCGGTATAGCTGCCCTCCACTTTTGCCACTTCTTCGGGAGTCCCCTGGGCCACTATCATTCCACCCTTCTCTCCACCTTCCGGTCCCAAATCGATGATGTAATCGGCCGTCTTTATGACATCCAAATTGTGCTCGATGATCACTACGGTATTCCCCCCGTCCGTCAGCCTGTGCAGGATGTCGATCAGCCTGTGAACGTCAGCAATGTGCAAGCCAGTGGTAGGCTCGTCCAGTATGTATATGGTACGGCCGGTGCTTCTCCTGCTCAGCTCTGTGGCCAGTTTAACCCGCTGAGCCTCGCCGCCCGATAGAGTGGTCGATGGTTGTCCAAGCTTGATGTAGCCCAGCCCTACGTCGTACAAAGTTTGCAGCTTCCTGTGAATCCTCGGTATATTTTCAAAGAACTCCATGGCTTCCTCAACCGTCATATCCAGCACGTCGGCTATATTCTTGCCCTTGTATTTCACCTGCAACGTCTCACGATTGTACCGCTTACCCTTACACACCTCGCAGGGTACGTATACATCAGACAGAAATTGCATCTCTATTTTGATAATGCCATCGCCTCGGCAGGCCTCACACCGTCCTCCTTTGACGTTAAAGCTGAAACGCCCTTTGTTATATCCTCTTACCTTGGCATCATTGGTCATAGCAAAGACTTCGCGTATATGATCGAACACCCCGGTATAGGTAGCGGGGTTAGAACGCGGAGTCCTGCCTATAGGAGATTGATCGATGTTTATAACTTTATCGAGGTGCTCCAGCCCCAGTATCTTTTCATAGCGCCCCGGCTTTATACTTGCACGGTTGAGTTCCTTAGCTAACGCCTTATAGAGGATCTCATTCACCAAGGTGCTCTTGCCCGATCCAGAAACGCCGGTTACACACGTCATTACCCCTAGCGGTATCCTGACGTTTATGTTTTTCAAATTGTGTTCGCTGGCACCAACTATTTCAAGCCATTTATCGTTCGGCTGCCTCCTCACGGCAGGAACCTCTATTCTCTTTTTGCCGCTCAAGTACTGCCCGGTAATGGACTCCGGACACTTCATGATATCTTCCACGGTACCGGCAGCAACCACCCGCCCCCCATGGGCTCCGGCTCCCGGCCCCATGTCTATTATGTAGTCAGCCGAGCGTATGGTCTCCTCATCGTGTTCTACAACGATTACGGTGTTGCCCAGGTCCCTGAGCCTCTTCAAAGTGCGTATCAACCTCTCGTTATCACGCTGATGTAGGCCTATGCTAGGCTCATCCAATATATAGAGTACCCCAACCAGGCTGGATCCAATCTGAGTAGCTAACCTGATGCGCTGAGCCTCGCCGCCTGACAACGTTCCCGCCGGGCGCGACAGAGTCAGATAATCAAGCCCCACATCCACCATGAACTGAAGCCGCGAGCGGATTTCCTTGAGTATCTGATGGGCAATCAGCTGTTGGGTAGGGGAAAGTTTAAGGTTATCGACGAAATCCAGAAGCTCTTTGACCGATAGATTGGTCACCTGGTATATGTTGAGTCCGCCTACCGTAACGGCCAGGGCTTCGGGCTTCAGCCTGGCGCCCTTGCAAACGGGGCAGGGAGTACTGCCCATGTATGCTTCGATCTCCTCACGCGCTGATTCGGAATCGGTTTCATAATAGCGCCGCTGTAGGTTAGGGATTATGCCCTCAAAAGGAGTCATAAAATAGCCTGAACCATTGCGGTCATATTTTACCTTAATCTTCTCACCTCTGGTACCGTACAATATGATATCGACTATTTCTTTTGGCAGATCTTCTACAGGGGTATATAGGCTAAAACCGTAACGCTCGGCCAACCCTTCCAAAAACATCCTGGTCATGCTGTCGCCGTTACCGCTGTTCCATCCAGGAACGGCAATTGCGCCCTCTGCCAAGCTCAAAGAAGGATTGGGAATTATCAAGTCCGGATCAATCTCCATCAAAACGCCCAGCCCGTGACAATTGGGACAGGCCCCAAATGGGCTGTTGAACGAAAACAGCCGAGGGGCAAGTTCGTCTATGCTAATACCGCACTCAGGACAGGCATATTTCTGGCTAAAGAGTATCTCCTGCCCTCCCACCACATCCACAATGGCCAACCCATCGCTCAATTTTAGCACGGTCTCAAGGGAATCGGTGAGCCTCTGCTGAATACCCTTCCTTACAACGAGACGGTCAACTACCACCTCGATGGTATGCTTCTTGTTTCTGTCAAGCTTAATCTCCTCCGAAAGCTCGCGCATCTCCCCATCTATCCGAACCCGCACATAGCCTTCCTTCCTTATGTCTTCGAGCAGACGCACATACTCCCCTTTTCGGCCGCGCACCAAAGGAGCCATGAGCTGGATCCTGGTCCCCTCTTCCATTCCCATGATATAATCCACCATTTGTTCAACCGTTTGCTGCTTAATCTCCCTACCGCAGTTGGGACAATGGGGAGTGCCTATCCTGGCAAATAAAAGTCGAAGGTAATCGTATATCTCGGTAACCGTTCCCACAGTGGAACGGGGATTCCTTCGAGGAGTTTTTTGGTCAATGGATATGGCAGGCGAAAGCCCCTCGATATAATCCACATCCGGCTTTTCCATCTGCCCCAAAAACTGACGGGCATATGCCGATAGAGACTCTATATACCGCCTCTGCCCCTCGGCATACAGGGTATCAAAGGCCAGCGATGACTTGCCCGAACCGCTGAGCCCCGTCACCACCACCAGCTTATCCCTGGGGATGGATATATCTATATTTTTTAAATTATGTTCCCTTGCGCCCTTTACATATATCGCTTTACCCCCAACCATATATAAACCAAACCCTCTTTCGCATGATATAAAATATTCTACGTGCAGCATACAGTATAGCAAAAATCGTCACAAAATGAAAGGGAGGATTGCATCACTCCCTCCCCCATGCCTTGTCAGCCACAGCCCTGTGCTCCTTTGTGCCTACTACTTTGGAAATGCTGCTGGCGTCTATCGGTTGATCGCTCAAACCGTACTTCAGCTTCAAAGCTATAATCCGCCTCGCCGACTCATCAATGCGTTTAATAGGTATTTTGCCGCTGTGAACAGCTTGGATGATAGCCTCGAAAGCCTGCTTTTGCTTTTCATATGTGTGGCATATGGACACTATATCAGTACCGGCCAGCACGGCTCGTACAGCCGCATCCTCTATACTGTAGTGCTTTTGTATAGCCCCCATTTCCATATCATCCGATATGACCACTCCGTCAAAGCCCAGCTCCTGGCGCAGTACTCCCGTAATTATCTCGGGAGATAAGCTAGCAGGTACCTTTTCCCGGGTTATATTGGGAAAGAGTATATGGGCCACCATGACCATATCAGCCCCCTCCTCAATAGCCCGTTTAAATGGTATGAGCTCAAAGCTCCTTAAGCGATCCATGTCATGGTCCAGGGTGGGTAGGTCCACATGGGAATCCATAACGGTATCCCCATGCCCCGGAAAGTGTTTAATTACCGGTATGACTCCTCCATCCTTCAATCCTTTCATCAAGGCAACTCCCAGCTGTGAAACAACATCAGGAGCAGTGCCCAAGGCCCTTTCGCCGATAACGGTATTTTTGGGGTTGCTTAATATGTCAAGAACAGGCGCAAAGTTCAGGTTATACCCGTAAGCGCGCATTTCAACAGCCGTGACTTTGCCCACATCATAGGCCAGCCGTGTTGAGTTCTTCTTCCCCCATACCAAATTTGCCGGAAAATGGGTAGCATCCTTGGGAAGGCGGCTGATCTTCCCGCCTTCTTGATCCGCTGAAATTATGAGAGGAAGGGAGTTGCCCTCATTAATAGCTTTCAACTGGTTTATGAGGCTGACCAGCTGCATGCTGTCCTTTACGTTTCTGGGAAACAATATAACGCTTCCCACATGGTAATTCTGTATCATGTCCTTAACGGCCTGTGAAGGCTCAAACCCATCAAAGCCTACAATGAGCATCTGGCCTACCTTTTCTTCCAAGGTCATCCTGCTTAGATGCTCCTCGACTTGATCTTCTAAAGAAGGTGTAGCCGGAGAATCCTCTTGACCTTTATCGTCGTCTTGAGATTGATGGCCCTCTTCTGTCTCTAGATCGTCCTGTTTTGCATCTTTTAATCCCTGCTCCTGCTCTCCCTCCGATTCATTGCCTCCATCACCATCAAGCACTTCCCCATCTTGATCAGCGCCTTGACCATCTTTTATACCGTCAGGCGTATCGAACCTTTCACAAGAACAGCCTGACAAAATAGATATCCCTAAAAGCAAAGCCAACGACAAAATGACCAATACCTTCCAAGTGTACTTTCCCATCTTTTCCTCCTCAGCATTTGGCGTTAAAACCATTGACCATAGAATGATTATAACCTTTTCATAGGATATTAAAACACGTTCACCGACAAAACAAAATAGCGGTAAGGCTTTGTTGCCATACATTTCTCATCATTGAACATGAAAGGATGGCTTTCATCAGCCATCCTTTTTTACCACGTTACTTTAACCTCTCCAAAATCTTTACCCCATACGCCGGAAGCGAAATACAGCCCGTTACGCTTTCTCCAGTTATCATATCCTTAAACCGCATATCTTTTAGATCCACTTGCCTTTCCTCGGGCACAAAGTTGAGTATGAAGACGAAAACCCTTTCTCCATCCGTTCGCATCTGTGCAGTTACGCCCTGCGGCAAATCGGTGTCAATAACCCTCTTGAGATTCAGTTCCTTAATAAGCGCCTCATAGAAATCGTTGAGGAAATCCCCGTTATTTCTAAATGCGATATAGTACGCTTTACCCTTACCAAAGGAATTCACCGTCAGTGCGGGCCTGCCGGCGTAGAAATCATCCTTATAAGTGGCCAGCACTTCAGCGGTCTCGGCATGTATCAAATCGCACAGCTCTCTAGCCTCATACTCTCCTTTAAGCCCCAGAGAATTGCCATCCTTCAGCACCACATGGTTCACGTCGTGGTCGTATAGAGCATCTATCTCCTCAGACCATATCCCCGTCACCTTTCTCAAGGGCCCTGGGAACCCGCCAAGGAAGCACAGGTCGTTCTCATCCACAATACCGCTCCAGTACGTGGTTACAAATGTACCCCCCGCCTCAACAAACTTCTCTATCCTCTCGGCTACCCCGGGACGCACCATATACAGCATGGGAGCGATGAGCAACTTGTAATCCGAAAAATCGCAGTCCATATCTATAACGTCCACAGGCACGCCGTTTTGCCAGAATGGCCTGTAATGGGACTGACAGGTTAATAGATAGTCCTTTTTGTTCTGTATGAGACCCTTTACATCATCTATTGCCCAGCGGTTTTCCCAATCGTATATTATGGCTACTTCAGGCCTTACCGTCGTACCCACGATGGGATCCAGCTTCTCAAGCACCCTGCCTACCTCGGCCACATCTCTGAATACCCGGGTATTTTCATGGCCGCAGTGGTCCACTACAGCGCCATGGAATTTTTCCACGCATCCCCTGCTCTTGCGCCATTGGAAGTATTGCACGGTATCCGAACCATGGGCTACTGCCTGTATAGACGACAGGAGGTGCATGCCCGGCCGCTTCAGTTTGGCGACCTGCATCCAGTTGGTCATGCTGGGCGTGCTTTCCATGAGCATAAAAGGCTTCCCGCCCTTTAGCGAGCGGTTTATGTCATGCACAAAGGCCACTTTATATGCAAGTTCCCAATCGGGTTCCTCGCCATGCCATCTTGGATAGTTATCCCACGAAATCACATCGAGTTCGGGCGCAAACTTCCAGTAATTCAGCCCGGTGTATGTGCCCATAAAATTTGTAGTAACAGGAACGTCGGGCGTGATTTCGCGCAACGGAGCAATCTCGTTTTTCATGAATTCAATGGTCTGATGCGTCACAAACCGCTTCCAATCCAGATTAAGCCCATGGATAGACTCTTCCCCATGAGGTGCAGGGGACTGTATCTGGTCCCAATCGGTGTACGTATGGCTCCAAAAACCCGTCCACCAGGCATGGTTCAGTTTGTCCAAATCGTTGTCATACTTCTTCTTCAGCCATTCCCTGAAAGCCTGCTGGCACAGTTCGCAGTGGCACTCACCGCCATATTCGTTGGAAACGTGCCATGCGAGAAGGGCAGGATGGTCCTTATAGCGCTCGGCCAGCTTTTGATTGATAAGGCGCGTCTTTTCACGATACACAGGCGAGGTATAGCAGTGGTTGTGCCGCGCTCCGAACAGTATCCTTTGTCGATTGGGCAAAACGCGCAGCACCTCTGGATACTTAGCAGCCAACCATGCCGGCCTTGCCCCGCTGGGAGTGGCTAAAATGGCATACGCTCCGTTCTCAGCCAGCTTGTCCATAATGGCATCCAACCATCCAAACTCAAACCTACCTTCTTCAGGTTCCAGGCTAGCCCATGAAAATATTCCCACCGACATTGCATTGCAATGAGCCAGCTTCATGAGGCGCATGTCTTCATCCCATATCTCTGGCGTATTTTTCCATTGATCGGGATTATAATCGCCGCCATGAAGAAAATGGGGGCATTTAGGGTTTATAGGCGAATACTTCATCGGTTTCATGCACACACCACCTCCAAAAATTTTCTTTAACTCGCATGATTTTCGCTTTCAATTAAAATTGTCAACAAATGCGTCCCATCATGCGCATAATTAATCTCCACATTCCTGCTTTACTTACTGCAAACGGCATCAAATATCCTCGACTTTAAATGTCCATCGATATTTAACCGTACCTGTGAATTGCAGAAAAATCATTATAATATAACTATATTGATATTGTATAATGACAAAACACCAATTTCAATCTCAATATATTGACGCATATATGGCTATATTGATTTAAAGGATGTAACCTTCCGTGAAGACCGTTTTTCATGAAAGCCAAGGAATACCTGATACAACTTCCCGGCGCAACGGTTAAAGAGGTTTCACAAAAAGTGGGCTATAGCGATAAAAGCTATTTTTGTGCCGTGTTTAAAAAATATGAAGGGATCACACCGGTAGAATTCAAAAAAATCCACGGCGCAACCTAATACGTCAGAAAGCCATTTGAGCAAAGAATATTACCAAGGGCAGGGTGAAAAGACAAAGCAAAGTGGTTATAACCACCGTCTGAGCAGCAAAATCATGCTCATTTTCAAACTCTACCGCAATCAACACTGTATTTACAGCAGTGGGAAGCGCCGCAGCTATAAGCAATGTCTTCGCCATCACTCCGTCAATCCTGAATAGCGCAATTAGCAAATATGCCAATAAAGGCGCCACGCAGAGGCGCAAAAAAGCCGCCCAATAGACATCAAAATCTTTAAAATTGAAGCTGACGTGAGACAATTGAATCCCCAGTATCAATAGATTCACGGCAATCATGGCATCGCTTGCGTATTTAACAGCCGGCCACAGAAAAAAATTTTGCATATCATAAGGGATGGCCTTTAATAGTAGGATTAACAATATGGTATAGACTATGGGCATTTTTAAAATCGCCTTTACAGCAGATTTAAAATCCATTTTCCCCCTTGCCGCATTATAAAACCCTAGAGTATAATTTAACAAGTTTTGACTCATTATAATCATAATCTGGTTGGATACCGCATATTCGAGCATAGGGGTATTGGCAAAAACCAAGGTTATCAAAGGTAACCCTAAGTTCCCTGAATTATAAAACATTACCGCATTTTTAAAAGCACTTTTCCTGGAATCACGGTAGCACTTCAGCCTAGCTACAATAGAACTTATAAATGACAAAGATATGACAAATATTACAGTAAAGACCGCCGGTATTAATAGATCCACATCAACATGAGTCCCATACAGATTTACGATCAATGTTGCGGGAATAAATGCATATACGCTAAGCTTACTTAGTGAACGAATTTCTAAACTAAATTTTTTGCCCATTATATAGCCTATACCTATCAAAAAGAATACGGGAGCAATATTGTATAGCAATATATGCAGCAAGCCTATTTAACCCCTTTCCCTATATCCCCAACATTATAACATTGAGCCCAAGTATCATTTCATAAAGGAAGCTTTGATGACTTTATCCGGCAGCTTCTCGAAGAGAGGGCTTATGGATTGTCTCATATATACTCTTGCGATAGCTCCTGCAAACCTCCTTGCCTGTTTTGCATACCCAGCATCAGGAGAAACGATGACATAATTATCCAATCCCATACTCTTTATATATTCACAAAGGACCAGCAACGCATACAAGTGATCCACGGGTTTCTTGAAAAATCCTTGAATTTGTGGGCTATGCAGGTCCATAGTTTAGAAGGTGATCACATCGGATTTCCCCGGCTCAACCCCTAAATATTCACACACCTTTGCGGCAAAGCTTTTGCCCGTACTACCGCTGAAAATCTTTATCTCATTGTCCACTTTAAATCCCTCCCGGAAATCAAAAAAATAAAGTGACTTAAATGTCACTTCCTCAAAAACGATCGCCCTCTGACCTGCTATAAACTATGCCGACCAGTTAATCCCCGTCTTAATCACCTTAGCGGGGTTGCCTGCCACCAGAGAATTGGGGGGAACATCCTTATTGACAAGCGAATTTGCTGCAATCACGCAGTTATCACCTATAGTTACTCCCTTTAAAATGGTACAATTGCACCCTATCCATACCTTGTTACCTATTTTTATTGGTTTGCTAATGCAATTCTGCTTTCCATCCTCATAGATAATGGTATGGAAATCGGTATCCAGTATGGTGGTACCCCAGGCAATGGCGCAGTCCCTTCCAATGCTAATGCTGCTTGCACAGTGTATAACCGATGATGCGGTTATATAGGTGTTATCCCCTATCGTCAAGTTGGCACCCGGTTCCAGAATTACCCGTACTCCAGGTCCCAGCTTCACTCTGCCGT
>JAMNZI010000046.1 GCA_023622385.1 Bacillota bacterium
TTCATACAAGATATAATGCTGACTGAATAAAGCACGTCAATGCACCTCTTTTTTCCAATGTAAGAATTCTGATCGCACAATGTCTTCTTTAATATTAAAAGCTTAAACACAATTATGCTCTCTTCATCTGTGTTTAACATACAAAATTTTACATAAATTTCAAAATTATTAAATTAATGAGCTAGTTTAAGCGTTAAACACAAATCCGTAACGCTATTTTACGTTTTCAGAAAATAAAATGTAACAATTGAATGATATACTAATTATAAAAGATTCAATATTGAAATAGAGGTGAATTTAATGAAGATGTTTAAAATACCGCTCATCATATCTACCATCATAATTCTGGTCATAGCCACAGCAGGTTGCAGCGCAGAAGATCAAGCTAAAAATTATCTTTCTGGCTCACAGCAGCAAAATCGTCCTGAAGATGTCACTCAGTCCCCTTCAAACGAAGCTCCCCAAGAAGATGCACAACCCCAAAAGGAGACGCAAAATAGTGGCCAAGCTCAAAGCCAGGAGAAAAATAATGATTCTCAGTCGCCTGACCGGAAGGTTGACGACGAATTGCTTGATGTAGCAGAAGTAGCCCGGCTCCTTCCTGCACGCCCAGATTATCAGTGGTCATATCATGGCTTTGCCGAATACGGCCACAGGATGGTGTTGCAGAACATTTCAAAACAGGATGATGCCATAGCTTATCACATAAAGGGTGAAGTGGACGATATGTCAGGCGGGGAGGCTAAACAAGATCTCTCTTTCTCTGTAACCTATACAGTAAAGCCGGGCGTGCTTATCCAAAACAAGATGGGACGAGCTATGATGGATACTTCGTTTAAAGACCTGGAACTTATAAGAACCCCTCTACGAAAAGGAAACAGCTGGCTCCAGGAAACCACTAATGAAGATGGGACAACGGTTACGCTAAAAACCACCATTACCGATGTAAAAGAAGAAAATGGCCAGAAAATATATACCGTGGTATATAAAGATACCCAAAGCGAATACTATGAAAAGCGCGAGATAAAGGAAGGAGTGGGAGTCCTATCGTACGAAAAGCTCTATATGGATCCCAACGGCAATTTCACAATAGGGTATTATATCTACTACCCCGGCACGGGCTACAGGAACAAGTTGGACATAAACGCCTATCTACCCAAACTCAACGCCCAGCTAAGGTACTTTGGCCTTGCCGAATACGGGCATGTGGGAGTATTAAAAGAACTATCCAGTACATCGGATGACGCCATATACGAATTCCAGGGAAAGTACCAAGACGGGTCAGGAATAGATGACGAATTTACAGTGAGATACTATATCGACTACGTCAAAGGCACAGTAACCGAAAAAGTCATATCGAGTACTCGGTTTAGTCCACCCGAGGTAAACTCCAAGCTGCACAACCTGGTGATACTGAAAACCCCATTCAAACAGGGAACAACATGGAGCCATAACACTAAGATAAACGGGAAGGAATACAAGGTAACAGCTAAAATAAAGGAATATGACCCGGCAACCGGAAGAATGAAGGTAACGTACACAGTCAAGGGCATACCAGGGTATTTCCAAAACACCTATATAGAGGAGCGCATATTTGAGCGCGGTCGAGGCATGGTGGGATTTTCAAACCTTATGCCGGGGGATATACCCATCAGCGAAACCGATGCGAAAGACAGTAAAAAGCTTGAAGAAGCGCTTATAAACCACATGTTCGGATATTCCCTCAACCCCGAATTTTAAAAGCCGGAGCAAATGCTCCGGCTTTTTATATACACCGATTTAAGACCTTTCTAAAAAAGCCATCCCAAAGCCATCGCAAGATTTTACCATTCATTCATCAAAAAACAGATTCCAATTCTCCAACAAGGGCGTTATGCGCGCTTTTCTGTGGATTTTTGATAACTTTAAGAGTTTCTTGCTAATTAATCCTATAGGTATTGTTATAAATACTGTAATTGTCTTATAATCGTAAATACAAACCTATACTGAGGAGAGGAGGTACCTTATGGATTTAAGGCCGCGCAAATTATTTAAGCAGGCGGCTATTTCATCCATCGATGATTTCGTATATGGTATTGCTCCCAACCCGGTAAAGACAAAAAACGGGATGATAATAGGCGGAGGAACTGTTTACCCTGAAATTAACATGACTCTTCCTCCCATGAAGATTGAGCCCGCTACTCTCTCAGAAGTATATAGACAATACGAAGAAATGATCGAGGGCATTTTAAAACGTGCGAAAGCTCTCAATGCCCCTGGGATCATCGTTGAAGTTGAATTGCTCCCAGAAACAACAAAAGAACCAACATGGGGGATTGAAATCACCAAAATCTTATTACAACACATGAGGGAATTTGAAGCAAAATACGGCCTTAAAAGCGCACTTAGATGCACCCCCAATGACATCAGGGAAATGGTACGCCCATCCTTTATGAGGCAGGGACAGCTCTTGGAAAGCATGCTTACCGCATTTCAAAGATGCGCTGAGGAAGGAGCCGATATCCTATCCATAGAATCCACAGGCGGCAAAGAACTCCACGATGAAGCTCTAATCAATTGCGATATGAGAAAAGTCATCTTCGCTCTTGGCGTCTTAGGGATCAGAGATATGAGGTTTTTGTGGTCACATATAGTACAAATAGCCGAGGCAACCGGCTCTATCCCAGGTGGAGATACGGCTTGCGGTTTTGCAAACACCGCTATGATACTGGCAGAACAGGGTATGATTCCAAAGGTATTTGCAGCGGTGGACAGAGTGGCATGCGTACCCAGGACGTTGGCTGCTTATGAGATGGGAGCAGTAGGGCCAAACAAGGATTGTGGCTACGAAGGGCCTTATATCAAAGCTATAGCTGGCGTCCCCATATCAATGGAAGGCAAAACAGCGGCGTGTGCCCACCTCAGCACCCTGGGTAACATAGCGGCATGCGTTTGCGATTGCTGGAGCAATGAATCGGTACAAAACATCAAGCTTTTGAGTGCTCCTGCTCCGGTGGTTTATACAGAGCAGCTGATCTACGATTGCCGCTTGATGAACCAAGCAGCACTTGAAGGGCGGGATTACGCTCGAAAGATGCGCGATTGGCTGGCCAAATCTGACGATAAATTTGACCCGCAGGCTTATATTTTAAGGCCAGATATTGTGCTGGAAATCAGCCAGGAGTTGGTAAAAGAGAAAGATGCCTTGGTAGCAACCAAGAAAGCAGCAGCCCTCGCCGTGGATGTAATAAAAAGAGGCATTCAAAACGGCGAGGTCATGGTACCTCCACGGGAACAAAAATGGTTGGACATCATAAGCGCTCAGCTTGAAACCATACCCGATGATGAAGAGGAATTCTGGTACGAAATAAAAAAGGAAGTAGACCTGACAAAATGGAGACCTGAAGAATATGGTTTAAAATAAAAATTTTACTTCCAAACTGCAGTTTTATAAACTGCAGTTTTTTCGTTAGAATCGGGGTAATAATAATACTAACTGGGTATCAACAGTAGATATAGTGATGCTTGGCTCCAATAACCATATTGGCTAAGATTATAGCCATAAGGCGCGTATTCCCATAAATCACAAAGGAGGCGATTTCATGAGCGAATTCATAAACAATCGCGAATACAGAAAAAGGGTATTGAAAGAGCTGATCAAAGAACTGCATAACGGAAAAACCGTAGAAGAAGTTAAACCCAGATTCGAAGAACTGATCAAGGGAGTATCAGCCGAAGAGATAGCCGATATAGAACAAGCATTAATAATGGAAGGCATGCCTATTGAGGAAATACAGCGGTTGTGCGATGTACACGCAGCCGTCTTCAAAGGCTCCATAGAAGAAATACATCGGCCCCAAAGGCCGGAAGACACTCCCGGCCATCCTGTTCATACCTTCAAACTTGAAAATAGGGAACTGGAAAAGCTCATAAATACCCGCATAAAACCCCATATAAAAGACTTTGAAGCTTTGGATAACCCGAAAAATGTCAGCACTCTGGCTCAAGATTTCAAGGCACTCTGGGAAGTGGATAAACACTATGCCCGCAAAGAAAACCTGTTGTTCCCCTTCCTAGAAAAATATGGGGTTACGGCTCCACCAAAGGTAATGTGGGGTGTGGATGACGAAATACGGGATGGAATCAAAGAAGTTAGTTCCATGCTCTCAAATTACAAAGGCAACAAGGACGAAGTGATAAACAAGGCCAACCAAGTAATAGACAAGGTCATCGAAATGATCTTCAAAGAAGAGAACATACTCTTTCCGATGGCACTTAACTTGCTTAACGAAGACGAATGGCTCAAGATAGAAAAAGAAAGCCAGGAGATAGGGTATTGTCTTACCCAGCCTGCAGGGAAATGGCATCCGGCCCGGGAAAACGTAGAACAAAAGGCAAAGGTTGAAGGCCAGCAGCCGGTCGAAGGCGGATACATGAAGTTTGAAACCGGCATACTTTCACAGAAGGAGATAGAGGCCATTTTCAACACGCTGCCGTTAGACATTACCTTTGTCGACAAAGATGGAACAGTAAAATATTTCTCACAGGGCAAGGAAAGGATATTTACCCGACCCAAGACCGTTATCGGCAGGCGCGTGGAAAATTGCCATCCCCCTGCCAGCATACACATAGTTCAAAAAGTGATAGAAAACTTGAAAACCGGTAAAAAAGACCATGAAGATTTTTGGATTAAGAAGGACGATAAATACGTCTTTATCCGCTATTTTGCCGTAAGGGACAATACAGGCCAGTTCCTTGGCATCCTAGAAGTGACGCAAGACATAAAGCCCATTCAAGAAATAACAGGAGAAAAAAGGCTCGTAGATGAGTAATACCAAACGGCATGGACAAATGCTTAAAATAAACGCAAGATGCCTTCTTATTGGCCGCAGACATCCTGCTGAAATAAGGAGGCATCTTTTTATTTTTAGCCCATCAGGATTGCTATCCCTCATAGAGCTGTTTTTCATCACAAAGCTGCTTCGCTTTGCGAATCCATTCCATTTCATAGGGTTACTCCTCTTTATCATGGGATCCTGCATATAAATCCTTCATTACCTCTATTTCATTCATTATACTTTCCACGAGTTCCTCAGGCTTTTGCACCACCGCCAGCTTTCCGAAGCTCAATACCCATCTCTTTATGTCGATAAGCCCTTTTACCCTAGCCTTAAAAATGACCGAGCCATCCTCAAGCGCCTCAATCCGCTGATTGGGAAGCCATTTCTTCTCCTTTATCCATACGCTAGCAGGGTGAAAAAACCGTATCTCAACATGGTATTCGTCCCCTTCGATTACGCTAAAGATGTTTGACATGTACTCCTTTACCGAAAAATCGCTGGGATAAACAAAAGTCGAATCCAGTACCTCGATTGCCTCTATCCTAACCAGCTTGAAGGTGCGCACTTGTCCTCTCAAATGACAATATCCAATCAAATACCATGAACCCTCACGATAGACTACAGCATAAGGATCTATTTCCCGCCGCTTCTTTTCGTCCCTGGATGCAGTATAGTAGAGAACCCGTATACGCTTGCGTTGCTTTATGGCCATGTAAATGGTGGTCAATACCTTATTGAGGTTATCTTTTAAATCGACTTTTCCCAAAGAAAGCATTAATTCATCTGTAGGGATAGGAAAAACTCCGGCTATCGTATCGCCTAAGGCACAGCGTATCTTGGCTATCGCAGTCTGTAGCTCATTTGCGAGGGGAAATTCGCTTTTGAAATTTAAAAGCTTTTCAGCCAGCATTAAAGCGGAGTATTCGCCTTGGTCAAGTCTAGGTACTTCAAAATAGTATTCATCTGCTAGATAATAACCCCCCGCCCTTCCCGGCATCCCCTGTACAGGGATTCCAGCTTTTTTTATATACTCGATATACGCTTTTACATTTCGCGGCGTTATATCAAGTATCTCGGCTATTTCTTTTGTCGACAGCATTTGCCGCGTCTGAAGCAGCGCAATTATCTTCAAACACTGACTCAGCTTACTCACGTTTCTCACACCTTTCTTTAAATGTTTACAAAATATGTATTCTACAAATTCCAACAAATCCCTTCTTCAACACAAATTATTAATATAAATGGAAATAAATGTAAAAATAATTTGCAAAAAAACTCTTGCTTTTCTAGGCAATTTATATTAGAATATACCCAATTATACCTAAATATCCATCTAAAGGCTATGAAGGGAAGAGTAGCATTTCCGTGCGGGCTTAAGAGAGCCGGTGGTTGGTGCAAACCGGTGCCCGGCGGAATGTCGAAGTCGTCCCGGAGCCGCAAGGCTGAAACATCCAGTAAGCCTTGACGGGAGCTCCCGTTACAGTGCAAGGATATAAACCTAGGCTTTTAGCTAGGCCGTATCCTGATGAGGCTGTTGTCGCGAGGCAGCAGCGAACATGGGTGGTACCACGAAAGCAAACCTTTCGTCCCATTTTAAGGAGGGGATGAAGGGTTTTTTTGTACTTAATATTTAGAAAAGGGGGCGATAAAAAGTGAAATTAAAAGGCGCACAAGTGGTCATAGAGTGTCTGAGGGAGCAGGGCGTAAATGTCATTTTTGGCTTTCCTGGAGGAGCAATCCTTCCAGTATACGACGCTCTTTATGACGCAAAAGACATTACTCACATTTTAACTGCTCACGAACAAGGAGCTACCCACGCTGCAGATGGATACGCCAGAGCTACAGGAAAAGTTGGCGTAGTGTTTGCCACGTCAGGTCCAGGAGCTACCAATACGGTAACTGGCATTGCAACTGCTTATATGGATTCTGTACCTCTAGTTGTATTTACGGGGCAGGTAGCTTCCTCTCTGCTTGGTAAAGACTCATTCCAAGAGGTAGATATAACCGGCATAACTGCGCCCATTACCAAACACAATTATATCGTTAAAGATGCCCAACGTCTGCCAGATATTATAAGGCAGGCTTTTAAGATAGCCCGCAGCGGCCGTCCAGGTCCTGTCCTGGTCGATATACCGAGGGATATACAAAATGCCATTATAGATTATCAATCAGTACAAGTGGATACCAGCTATGTAAGCGAAGATATATTTCATCCCCAGTTTTACCGTGATGAACAGATCGAAAAAAATATTCAAAGGGCTGTAGAGGCCATAAACAAATGTGAAAGGCCGGTTATATATGCAGGGGGAGGCGTAAACATATCGGGCGCAAACCATGAGCTGGTACGCTTTGCTGAAAAGATAAAAGCACCTGTAACTTGTTCCCTCATGGGGCTGGGCGCTTTCCCCGGTACACATCCGTATTTCATGGGTATGGTGGGAATGCACGGAACACGAACTTCCAATTATGCGGTTTGCCACTGTGATCTGTTAATAGCTGTAGGTGCCCGGTTTAGCGATCGCGTCGTAAGCAAGGCCGATAAGTTCGCCACTCACGCCAAAATCATTCATATAGACATTGATCCAGCAGAACTGGGCAAGAACATCGATATTCATATGCCCATCTGCGGAGATGTAAAAAAGATACTCCAAAGATTGACCGATTTGGTAAACGAAAAACAGCCTAATAGCTGGAACAAGCAGATAGAAGATTGGAAGAGCACATATACACTAAAGGACAATGTGCCCAAAGGGAAATTATCCCCACGGTTTATTATCGAAAAGCTTTATACCCTTACCAATGGGAAGGCCATAATTACAACTGAAGTAGGACAGAATCAGATGTGGACTGCCCAATTTTACAAGTTCGATGAGCCGCGCACCTTTATCTCCTCCGGCGGGTTGGGCACAATGGGATATGGTCTGGGAGCGGCCATAGGTGCAAGCATCGGAAGGCCTGATCGTAGGGTTATAAACGTCGCAGGCGACGGGAGCTTTAAAATGAATTCGATTGAATTGGCTACAGTTTCAAGATACAAGTTGCCCATAATACAATTGGTTTTAAATAACCAGAGCTTAGGTATGGTACGCCAATGGCAAAGGCTATTCTTCAATGAAAGATTCTCTTACACCACGTTAACCCCTGATGTGGATTTTGTAAAGCTGGCCGATGCCTATGGAATCAAGGGATTCAGGATAACTTCCAACGAAGAAGTAGAAGATACGCTCAAAAAGGCCCTTGAAATAGAGCAACCTGTATTGATAGAATGCCTCATCCATCCAGATGAAATGGTATATCCCATGGTCCCGCCAGGGGCACCTATTGATGAAATCATTGATTAAAAGTATAATAAAAGGGGACTTTAAATGGCAAAAATTTAAGCATTGTCTGTCAATACAGGAGGAATTAAATATGAGTGTAGAAGTAAAGCGCATATGGCAGGGTTTTTGGCAATTAGCTGACCCCAAAATATGGATAGCTTCTACAGTGCCAATGATCGTAGGTGCGGCATTTGCCTTCGGCAATGCGGGAAAATTCGACATCAATTGGTTTTTGGTGGCTCTAGTAGCCGTTTATTGTATAGAAATTGGTAAAAACGCAGTAAACGAATATGTGGATTACTTGTCGGGGGTTGATCGCTTTATACCCCCCGACAAAAGAACTCCTTTCAGTGGGGGAAAAAAGACTATTGTGGATGGAAAGCTTACGTTGACTGAAGTCGTTATAATTGCCGTCATTACCTTTCTAATAGCCGGTGGGATAGGCCTTTACATCATATCTTTTAAGGAAATAAGAGTATTATGGATAGGGATTGCCGGCATTTTGCTTTCCATAGTGTACAGCCTTCCTCCCTTCAAGCTGGTTTATCGAGGGTTAGGAGAAGTAACGGTAGGATTGACTTTTGGGCCGCTCATAGTTCTAGGTATATACTGCCTACAAACAGGTAAAATTGATTTACCAGCCCTATTGATATCTATACCTATAGGAATTCTAATAGCCAACGTGCTGTGGATAAATCAATTCCCTGACTATGAAGCCGACCTTAAAGGTAATAAAAGAAACTGGGTAGTTAGGTTAGGGAAAGAAAAAAGCGTCAAGATATTTGCCATTTTGTTTCTCATTGCTTATTTGTGGTTTATCTTGCTGGCCGTGGTGCTACGAAATGCTTTTTGGCTGCTGGGATTGATCAGCATTCCGTTGGCCATAAGGGCTGTTAGGGTTGCGCAGCAACATTATGATGATATCCCTAAACTGACGGAAGCCAATCTTAGGATGGTACAAATCTATCAACTGACAGGCATAACCATGGCAATTGCTGCTGTATTGGGCAGATTTATATAAAAAGGTAATACAGTCGTGAAAAAAGCAACAAGGGGGATATAAAGCGGAAATGAATGTAGGTTAGAGCTTTATATACCCCCTTGCCTGCACGTCTTACATATAAGGCGCTTCACCCAATACAAATAGGAGGATGTCTGTAAACTTACCTTATCACCCAAATTCTAGCATAAGTTGTGGTAATAAGATATAGTTGACTGTGACGCGCTATTCAAGATGTTATCCCTCTTGTGTATATCATGCTCCAATAGATTGGGCGTTTCTTGTACCAATAGACTATAAGTATTTTCCCAATTCTTATGCCATACCAACTATTCTTTATTTAATAAGGCTAACACCTCCCTTCTTGAACTATTTTTATTAACATTCAGTAATAAATTTTATTTGAAGGGAAAAATGATTAGAACGGTAAACAACCCTGCAATTGGCTTAAGGCTTGGTTAATTTTTTGTATCAGAGAAAGGAGTAAAAATAGAAATGGAAAACTCTATGAAGAATTTTGAGGCTTACACAATAGCTCAGGTTGACGGGTTTATATATCCCATTACCATCATAGCCTCTCCTAGAGGGGTAAGAGAAATACATTTCACTTGTTTCGAGACCATTATAAAAGAATGGGATCACAAAAATATGCCATACTTATTCGATTCATCCCATCCTGCAGCCATTGAACTGAAACAGTATTTACAAGGCAAGAGAAAAAATTTTGACATCCCTGTTGACATAGAAGGGACTCCGTTTCAGATGAAAGTGTGGAAGGCCTTGCAGTCAATACCTTACGGCCAGATACGCACCTATAAAGACATCGCCATACAAATCGGCCATCCTAAAGCTGCCCGCGCTATAGGACAGGCATGCGGTGCTAACCCAGTCCCCATAATAATACCCTGCCACAGGGTGCTCACAGCCAACGGAAGCTTGGGTGGTTTTAGCGCAGGCATTGAGATAAAAAAGGCTTTATTGGAACTGGAAGGAATTCTACCATGATAAATAAAAACGCCGCCGCACTGCGTTTTATCGGGTTTTAAACAACCTTTGCCGTGCGGCGGCTATTTATACCAATCCATTATTTAACAAGCTCCGCAATGGCATGAGCGTAAATCTTGGCATTCATCATCAGGTCGTCAATTTCTATATACTCGTCCCTCTGATGCGCCATCTCAGGTTTCCCGGGAAAGACCGCTCCAAAGGCAACCGCATTTTTAATCGCCCTTGCGTAAGTACCCCCACCTATAGCAACAGTATAAGCCGGTTGCCCTGTCTGCTCAGCATATACCTTCTTCAGCGTCTGCACCAGGAAGTGATCCTCGGGCACATAAAGAGGCCCTTGATAATCCAAGACTTCTACTTCTACGCCATATCTGTCTGCCACATCGCATATGCGCGATAATATATACTCTCTCTCAAAGCTCACAGGGTAGCGTATATCGATAACTGCCCGACCATATTGATCATTTACCTCAATCATCCCTAAATTAAGGGTGAGCTTACCCGAAAGTTGATCCTCCAATGCTAGGCCCATAGAACAGCCATCAAACTCCATGCCAATGGCTTCCGCTAGAAAAGCAATAAACCTTTCCATCTCGCTATCTCCCAGTCCTACAGCCGACAAGCAAAGCAGCATCTGCCCAATAGCGTTCTTCCCTTTTTCGGGCATGCTGGCATGGGCAAGCTGGCCAATAGATTTGACGATCACAGCATCCCCCTGGCCCAACTCAACCTCTATCGTATATCCAGACTTTCCTTTCAAGTTTTCAATGCCTTCCATCAGTTTCTCCCTATCCACACTAGGTCCAAAAACGCATATGCACTCATCGGGCACCACGTTGGGCCTTTGCCCCCCATACATCCTTTCAATCCCAACAGAAGATTTTTGCCCACTCAAAAACCTCTTGGACAGGGCTATGTGCAATATTCCCTTTTCGGCGTTAATGATGGGATACCTCCCATCGGGGCTCATCCCAAAATCGGGGACAGGCTCCCTCTTGAAATAGTATTTGAGGTCCTCCCACCCGCTCTCCTCATCGGTACCCAGTATTAACCTCACCTTTTTATTTGTCGGGATACCGGCCTGCATGACAGCTTTCATGGCATAAAGCACAGCAATGGTCGGCCCTTTATCGTCAATAGCTCCCCTACCATAAATCTTGCCATCATGGATCTCCCCGCCATAGGGTGGATAGGTCCAGCCGCTTCCTTCGGGTACCACGTCCAAGTGCGTCAATATGCCTAACATCTTTTCCCCTTGTCCCAATTCTATATGGCCTGCATAGCCATCTACGTTTTTAGTCTCAAACCCAAGCCTTTTGCCAAGGGTCAGTACGTAGTCGAGCGCCCTGTAGACATTTTCGCCAAACGGCTTGCCAGACTTTGGCTCTCCTTCCACGCTGGGTATGGCCACCAACTCCTGTGTCGAACGTATTATTTCATCTTTGTAGGATTCAACAATATGGTTTAAATCCATAGAAAAAGCCCTCCTCATTTCAAAATTTCATATTCATATATCGCCCTGCTGTTCCTCTTTACCAATTTTACAGCGCATAATTAAATCTTGATTCAGAAACCTCAGATTATGTCCTCCACACCGAAACCTTTCCCCTGTACCTCTCGAGTATCTATTATGGACATAAAAGCCCCGGGGTCAATCCTATGCACCACTTCCCTGAGCTTTGACAGCTCCATAGTTCGTACCACCATGTATATCAGCTTCTTATCCTTATGGGTATAAGCGCCCTGGCCATTTAGGAAGGTAATACCCCTTTTGACGTGGCGAAAAAGTTCCTGCGCCATTTCATCGGCCGCATCTGATACTATTATTACAGTTTTCTTATGATTGAATCCCGTCAGTATAGCATCTACCGCTTTGTTGCTTACAAAGATGCCTATCATAGAAAACATAGCAGTTTCAACGTTTAAAAGAAGTGCCGCAGCAGCCAATATTACAAAGTTACATGCAGTAGCAATCCATCCAACGCTGAAGGAAAAAAATTTGTTCACAAGTAGCGATATGATGTCAGTACCGCCCAGCGAACCACGGTTTCTCATTACGATACCAGTACCCGTTCCCAAAATCAACCCGCCAAAAATTGCCGCTATCATGTCATCCTTTACATCTATCGTCCAACCTTTTGTGAGGTATAAAAAGGCTGACATGCTTGCTATCCCTACTAGGCTCAGATAAATAAAACGTTTACCTAAAATTCTATATCCTCCAATGAATAAAGGAACGTTGAGGATTATAACAGTGATTTCCTTAGGAATGGAAAACAGGTATTCCAATATTATGGCAATGCCCGTCAGGCCGCCGCTCAACAGCCTGTGCGGAATGAAGAGCATATTCACGCCGATAGAATATATAAAACCTCCTAATATTATGCATAAAGCCCTCATGAATAAACGCCCGTTTTTAAGTTCTGCCATATGTTTATTCCCCTTTTAAGCTAAGCCTCAGCTTAACCTGCCCCATTCTGTAACTAATTATTATTATAGCACAAAAAAGCCGTTTATGTATTTTCATTCCAATAATCAGAAAATTCCCCTCTATGCTCCATAAAGCAAATAAAAAATTCCAAAAATTTTCCCTAAAAACAATGCATTACGTAACAAAACATGCTAAAATATTTTAAGAGCATGTTAGAGCCCATGCAGTGCTCTTTTGGGGGACCAGCCATCAATTATTATTTATTAATATATATAAAATAGCTAGTCTATCGAAACTCGCGCGTCAATTGTTTTTGTCGAATAAAAAATAATGTGATCAATTAAGCCATTAAAAAGGAGTGTTCTAGGATGAAGGTTATAATATGCAAAAATTACGACGAAATGAGCCAAATGGCGGCCGAGATTGTAGCCAAACAAATAAATAACGACCCCCACACTGTTCTCGGCCTGGCGACCGGCAGTACCCCTGTGGGAATGTATAAAGCTTTGGTTAAGATGAACAAAGAAGGCAAAGTTGACTTTTCCAACGTGATAACCTTTAACCTTGACGAATATGTGGGGCTTGACAAGGACCATCCCTGTAGCTACCACAGGTTTATGGACGAAAACTTCTTCAATCACATAAACATAAAGAGGGAAAACGTGCATCTGCCCAATGGCATGGCCCCCTCGTTGGAACAAGAATGCAAAACCTATGAAAAGATGATAGCCCAGGCTGGTGGCGTTGCCCTACAGGTATTGGGCATTGGACATAACGGCCATATCGGTTTTAACGAACCAGGTACTCCATTCCATTCCCTTACCCACGTCGTGGAGTTAGCACAGCGCACCATCCAAGCAAACTCCAGGTTCTTCAACTCACCAGACGAAGTACCCCGTAAAGCCATTTCCATGGGCATAAAAACCATCATGCAGGCTCAGAAGATCCTGCTTTTGGCCTCTGGAAAGGACAAGGCAGACATCATAAGCAAAGCTCTACATGGACCTGTCACCACTGACGTTCCTGCCTCGGTGCTTCAACTCCACCCCAACGTAACGGTCATCCTTGATGAAGATGCGGCATCCGCTTTGGATAGATAAATGCAGAAAAGCCTATAATGTATAAAAAGAAAGGCTACTGAAGATTCGGTAGCCTTTCTTTTAGGCTAAAGCAGCGCTTACTTAATACACATTTTCCATTCCATTTACTTTAATTCTAATACTTTAATCAAAATTTCTTAAACTAATCGTCTTTGTTTTTGTCATAAATCTGCTTATCGCTTATATATCATCGCTTATATAGCAATTAAATATATCGATAAGGTAAACCTTTCAAAAAGATGCATAATTTGCAACTAATGCAATTTTACGCTGCAAATTTGCCGTCTCCCATATATTGTTTTAAAAAATTTTTTGCTTTTAAATGCCTATAATAACAAAATTTATGTATAATTAGATGAAAATTTATAAGCATATTTTAGGCATTGTACAGTCTATTAATCTCACAAAAATTGCTTTTTAGTAGCTTTTAAAAACCAAAATATTTGCCAGATCGTTTTATAATAAATATTTATACAAGCATGTGTAATTTTTAAAACAAAATTTAAAGATGGCGAAAATGAATAAGACTATTGTATTATTATTCAAAAAATGATATAATATCACCTAACTAAAATAGTGCCGGTCCCGGCATGCGAAAGTTGCAGAACCCGGTACGTAAAAATTGCAGAACAATGTGATTTTATATATCCAAACAAATATATCAATTTGTTGGGAAGTATTTTATTGTGTTTTGATATGATTAAATAATATAGTTACTCGTCCATTAATAAAATTTTACATATATAAAAAAGGAGGAGGAAAGATAAATGACAAAAAAACTATTGGCATTTTTTATTGTAATTGTTATGCTGTTTTCCTTAGTAGCATGTGGAGGATCGGGCGGTTCGAAAGAACCTATTGAGACCGCCGACGGTTCTGAAGAACCCTCTCAGACCGACAGTGGCGAGGAACAAACTGACGAAACCGAGGAAGGGGCTGAAGCAGAAGAGTCTCAAGCAAAAGTAGGCGGCCAAATCATCATCGGAAATACCACCGAGCTATCGGGCGATTGGGTACCGTACTTCCAAAACAACGCAGCCGACTACGACATTTACAATTTCATTACGGGCTATAGCCTCGTGGAGACAACACA
>JAMNZI010000211.1 GCA_023622385.1 Bacillota bacterium
GTGGCAGCAGGTGAAGTATATAACTCTTCCCATGCTTAAACCCATTATAACCATTATGTTTATCCTATCGGTGGGCAGCATATTCTCGTCGGATTTTGGTTTGTTTTATAACATTCCGAGAAATTCAGGGCCGCTTATCAACGCGACCCAAACCATAGATGTATATGTGTATAAAGCTCTTATGGGGATGAATAACATCGGATTTTCATCCGCTGCGGCGTTCCTGCAGTCGATATTTGGGTTTATAACCATTACAACGGCCAACTGGGTTGTCCGCAAGATTGATCCCAATAACTCTTTATTCTAATAGTGTGGAAGGTGATGTTGTAATGGCAAAAGATGATTTGTTTTCTTCGACTGTGACTCGTTTTAACCGTATTTCTACTCCAACTAATATATTGTTCAGCCTAATCTTCATTGCTTTAGCTTTGATAGCAGTTGTGCCGCTGATCTTCGTCATCATTATATCGTTTTCTTCTGCTTCCTCTATTCAGCGGATAGGGTATAGCTTCTTCCCCAAATCCTGGAGCGCAGAGGCATATAAATATCTGTGGAATCTTCGGGACGTCATAGGTAGGTCCTTCCTGGTATCGGTTGGCATAACGGTCGTAGGTACCTTACTGGGGCTGTTCCTTAACGCAACCATGGGTTATGTTCTTTCGCGCAGAAACTTCGTATTGAGGAACTTTTTTACCAAGTTGATCTTTATACCCATGCTGTTTAGCGGAGGATTGGTTTCCACGTATTTGATTAATACTCAGGTTCTGAAGTTGGGCAATACCTATTGGGCGCTTATACTTCCAATAGCGGTTTCTTCCTTCTATATCATCGTATTGAGGACCTTTTTCCAGACCACTGTACCCGATTCTCTCATTGAGTCAGGTAAAATAGATGGTGCTTCCCAGTTTACGATATTTTTCAGGATCGTCTTGCCTATATCGTTGCCTGGACTGGCTACCATCGGACTGTTCCTCTCCTTCGGATATTGGAACAGCTGGTTCCCCGCTATGCTCTATATACAATCGACGCACCAGCACATGTATCCGCTGCAATATGTGCTCATGAGCATTGAAAGAAACTTGCAATTTTTGACGCAGAACTCCCAATTTATGATTCCGGATGAGGCGTTGAGGCGTTTGCCAACTGAATCTGTTAGAATGGCTATCGTGGTAATTGTTGTCATACCTATTGCCCTAGCGTATCCATTCTTCCAGAGGTACTTTATTTCTGGATTGACGATAGGAGCTATTAAAGGCTGATTAGCGAGATATTAATCAAATGAAATCAATAAGGATGTAATTTTGAAAGTTGTAAGATTTAATACAGGATTCTCCCTTTTCCCCTTTTTAAGGGATTAATATACAAATATGTTAAAGAATACAATTAACAAAAGGGAGAGGGAGGTTCTGCTTAAAATAGAAGTAAAACCCTGATACAAAAAGGGGTTTTACAAAAGTATAACAATAAATCTAAGAGGAGGTATGTTAAATGTCTAAAAAGGTATCTATTTTGCTGGTTGTTGTGATGCTTGTTTCAATGGTGTTGTTTGGCTGTTCAAAGACAACAGAGCCCAGCAACGTAGATGATACCCAAGCCAGTGATGGTGAAACTGCTAAAGAGACGGAAAGTGGTGAAGAGGCTGGAAAGTCTACAGAAGAACCAGTTGAACTCATCTGGATCATGGGTAGCCCCGGTCAAGTACCGGCCGATCAGGAAATGGTTGAGGAAAAGCTTAACGAAATATCTGTTCCGCTTTTGAATGTAAAAATGAAGACCCTCTACTATGATAACGAAAGGACGACATTGGCGCTTGCCAGCGGTGAGAAGTGGGATATAGTGTTTACCTGTGAATGGTTCAACAACTATGGTGTACAAGCTCGAAATGGTTATTTTGCCGATATTACTGAGAAAGTTCAAACTTTGACTCCTGAATTGTATAAGAGCATGCCGGAAGTTGTTTGGGAGGGTGCCAAAATAGACGGAAAAATATATGCGGTGCCGGTCAAAAAGGATTATTGCTACGAGATGTACTATCAGTTTGACAAGAAGCTGTTTGTAGACGCGCTGGGAATGGAGATTCCGAAGGAAATGAGCTTCTTCGATGTTGAAAAATACTTGGCAGCTGCCAAAAAGGCATATGAAGATGGCGTCGAAGAAGCGGCTGATGCCCAATATCCGCTTAAGCTGAAAGGCCAGTTTGTAGGTCTTACCAGAAACTTTGATATAATCTGCAACGATGCTTGGCTGGGAATTCCTTATTCCGCTGTAGGCACCGAAGATGCTAACAAAGTGGTGTTAATGTTTGAGCATCCGGATCTGATGGAGAGACTCAAAGCGTTGCACAAGTGGTATAAGGCTGGCTATATAAATCCCGATGCCCCGGTTACCGAAGATATTGGCACTTACTCTGCCGTCAAGTCGAACCTGGGCTTCTATGGTGCAGATGCCATATGGAGCGGCCAAGATGGATATACGCAGGTTATTTCAAAGTTTGAAGGCCCATTCTTGTCTACTACATCTGTAAGGGGAGCCATGAACGCCATTAACGCTAAATCCGAGCACATTGATCTGGCTTTGAAATATATAGAGTTGGTAAATACCAATAAGGAATATCGTGATATTTTGAGGTACGGCATTGAGGGCGTACACTGGAATTATACTGACAATGGGCTTATCATGCGCACAGAGCGCGGCCGCCAACGCTATGCGCCATGGGCATTCTCGCAAGGTTCCTACGAGCTGAGCACGCCTGAGGCAGCAGAAGGCGTAGACGTGGATCCCGACATGTGGAAGGTCGTCTTCGAAGGATACAAGAACGCCATTGCTACCGAAGCAATTGGTTTCTCGTTTGACATGTCCCCGGTGGAGAGCCAAGTTGCTGCATGCAAGAACGTTATATCCAAGTACTCAGCTGGTCTCCTGACCGGTGCAGTGGATCCAGAAGTTGAAGTACCAAAATTGATAGCAGAACTTGAAGCGGCTGGTGTCAGAGAGATCCAGGCTGAAGCTCAAAGACAATTGGATGAATTCCTCGCAGGCAAAAAATAAATATTAAACTTTCCATGCAATG
>JAMNZI010000028.1 GCA_023622385.1 Bacillota bacterium
TTGGTAATGAGCTCATCCATAACCAGCGTCTTCTTCAATGTGACAAACCATTCGCGCTCGTCAAACTGGGTAGCTGACCCCTTCTCTTGCCAAGTCCCCGGCACGGTGTAATAATGCAGGCTCAGGCCATCCATATAGCGGCCCGCTTCCCTCATCAACACCTCAGTCCAGTGATAGTCAGCCTCCGAAGGCCCACAAGCAATCTTGTATATCCTGTTGCCGCTGAAATTGCGCACATAAGTGGCATACTGGCGGAACAGGTCAGCATAATACTCAGGGCGCATGTTTCCCCCACAGCCCCAGTTCTCGTTCCCTATGCCAACATAAGGCAGTTTCCAGGGCTTTTCCCTGCCGTTTGACCTTCTTAAGTTGGCCAGCCAAGAATCACCGTCAAAGGTTATGTACTCAACCCACTCGCGGAGCTCTCTAACGGTGCCGCTCCCCACATTGCCGGTGATATACGCGTCTGCACCTAACAGCTCACACAGCTTGAAGTACTCGTGTGTTCCAAAGTGGTTGTTCTCCACCACCCCGCCCCAGTGGGTGTTGATGGTTTTGGGGCGATTCTCATACGGGCCGATGCCGTCCATCCAATGGTATTCATCTGCAAAACACCCTCCCGGCCATCGAAGCACGGGCACTTTTGCCTTCTTCAAGGCCTCAACCACATCATCGCGTATGCCGTCAGTGTTGGGAATGGGCGAATCCTTACCTACCCAGAACCCTCCATAGATGCATCTGCCGAGATGTTCAGCAAAATGTCCGTAAATATTCTTGTTTATTCTCCCCCTTTTGATATCGGCATTCAAGGCCATCCTGACCATTTTAAATTCCCCCTTACTCGTCTCTCAATAGTTTAATAAATAATAAATACTTGCTCAATGTAACTTTATTTACGCATTAATGCTTAATACAAACGTTCATGTCCATTATAAGGTGACGATATACCGCCTGTCAATTTCTATTTGTCAAATGTTCTTGGACCCCAATGCTATGTATTATACATAAGCTGCATGGCGGATCAAGAGTATAAACCAGTATAGAATGTAAAGGTTATCCGGTGAAAACTGCTTACTAAACAATAAAACCAGCCTTTTCTCTATATACTAGGCTGGTTTGTATATTTATAATCCATACAATAACCCTTAACCGCCAAGCGGTTAAGCATCCTTATATACTTTTTCATAAGTATCCAACCACGCCTTAACTTCATTTATATAGTCATTCAACACAGACAGCTTTTGCTCATCCGGCAAATCCACGAACCGTTGATTTATACTTGCAAGCTGGCGTACAAAATCATCGAGCTCCTTCAGCTTGTTCTTTAGCTCTCTATTTGATTTTTCCAGACGTGTCAGCTCATCGCCATCTCCTTTTTCCCTGCCTTTTGCCGCCATGTCTACCAGCTGCTTTAATCCCCTAAAGAAACCTTCAACCGGGAAATCTCCAAATGTGCTCATGCTGGCAACGGCATCTCCGATTATCCCTATAAGAGAATCCTTGCGACTGCGCTGCACATTTACATCGTTCCTTGTATCTCTTGTAGTTTCTACATCACGTTGGGCAGACGCTGAAGAGCCGCCATCCACCGTTTGTCTAGTATAAGGATTGAAATACCTGATACCTTTTTGAGACATTTCGGCCATCAAATTCTCGACATACTCGCGCTGGCTGGCTATTACATTTCTATATTTGTTTTGTAATCTCAGCATCTTCTTTGGGTCTCCACCTGCCAGGCGATTGGCGCACGAGCGTACCGACTCTCCTTGGGCCTGGGCTATCAATATAGACATGACCAAATTTTTGACTTCGTCTTCTGTAAAAGACTTGCCGGCTACTCCTTTCAATGACCTGACTTTCTCCATTTTCCCCCCTGACTCGCTTTCACCGGCTAGTTGGGCATGTAAATAGCGGTAATAATAGTTTCTTATGGTATTGACCTTAAGGCCGCTCTTTTTCGCCACCGCTTCGAATGCCCGCAACATGGGGACATTTTCCTCTTTAGCACGGAGCACCTCTTCTCTCATAGAAGACATGAGTTCAGCATCGATACCCGGCGCGCTGTTGTCCATAGCTTTGTCATTCTTTACAGTTTCGTTCCTCGCCATCCATATCCCTCCTATTTGATTTTTGGATTTATTAATTTTTACCTATATTATTAACCATAATTATCCTGTTTATACAGTTGATGCTATATATTATAAAATTAAAATATATCACTCTTGCTCTACAATCACAATGGTTACCGTATCCGACTCAAAATTGGTCCCTACCTCTTTCACCACTCCAAGCAATTCAAGCTCACGATACAGAGCCTTACGCTGCTCAATGGACGTAACTTTCAGCGTAATGCTGTCTTGCGTCTGGTCAACCACGTCTATCCCATGTTGCACGGCCCTTATCATAAGGGTTTGAGGATTTATACATACATCCTGTACCATCAGCTCAACCTTATCCGACTTGATATAGCCATCGGCTTCTTGGGCTTGCTCTGACGTTTCAGATGTATATTCAGAAGCGCCAACATCACCTCTGTCCAGCTCTTGCTGCTTATCAGCGGCATCCGCCTGTGTATCGCTTGGCCCCGTCCCTCCTTCATCCCGTGAATCTGCCACAAAGCTCTTGGACATGTTTTCTGGAGCTGCCGATTCGGTCCGCCCCTTTTCCTGCGGAGAAGTATACATCAGCCCATTCAGGCTCAGCACCCTAATGGCCAGGACAATAACAGCTGCTGCTGCAGCCATGCCCACCCACTTCATCCAGCTGGAAAACCCGACGCGCTTTCTGTGTATCATTCCGGTTACCTGCTCGGCCTCCAGGCGGGTCTGCAGCCTATCCGCAAAGTCATCGGGCAGCTCCTTTTCTTCAAGCGCACCCACCATTTGCACCACAGCTTTCATCTCTTCAAGCCTCTGCCTGCACTCAGAACAGCTTTCTACATGCGCCTCCAGCTGCCGGGCTCGTTCCCTATCCAGCTCACCATCTATATACGGGGAGATAAGTTCCTGCACAACCCTGCAATCCATCCTATGGCTCACCTCCTGTCACTCCAACATCTCCCGAAGAGCATCGCACAATGCAGCCCTTGCTCGGCTTATATGCGATTTAACAGTACCCAGAGGAACCTGCAGGATTTCTGCAATCTCTGCATAGGTGTAATTCTGTATATCCCTAAGTATAATCACCGTCTTATATTCAGGCTTTAAACCAGCGATACAGGCTTGTAGCTTCCTGTATCGTTCCTTCTTTATCACCTCTTCTTCCGGCAAGGGATCATTGGATACAAGCTCTATCTTAACGGAATCTTCATCTTTGCCGTAATTTAGCGAAACGGTATCAAGCTTCCTATTTTTTCGATATCTATCAACGCATGTATTATATGCAATGCGATATATCCAGGTTGAAAACTTGCTATCCCCTTTAAACGATTTTAGGTTTTGATACACCTTTATAAACACCTCTTGAGCTAAATCCTCCGCGTCCTCACGGCTGTCAGTCATCCTATAACAGTAGTTATATATCTTTTTTGCGTAAAGGGAGACCAGCTTCTCAAAGGCCGATACATCGCCATTTCGGGCCTTTTCTATGAACAAGGCCTCTTCGTTCATTCAATCCCCTCCCCCTTTAGATTACACACATCCATCTATCTGCCAACTGCTATCAACCGCTACCTCCTCCAGCAAACGTTACTCATTTAGGTATTTATTATATCATAATAAACATAGACGTTTAATACACACGTCGAATTTTTATAGGTTTTGTATAATTTGTATAATTTTCACGCCCTCTTATGTGTATTTTTATCAAACTATTTGCATCAATCAAAACGCAAAAAAAAATTACTTTTCAATATCATAACACAATAGTGCACCAACGCCTAATAAATATTTATTATTCCAATTTGTCGCACTAGAGCACATATTTTTTTATTATATTTTCACGACCATTATATCAATATCAGCTGTCATTTAATTATGCATTTCTAACATTACAACGGCGATCATTACATAAAAATACACATTTTATTGCGCTTGAAGACTTCAACCCACCAACCTGAAAGTTGAACCTTCTGGCGTCTTTATGACATCGATTTGAACCGGGAATGCATCTTTCAGCTCCCGAACGTGGGTGATCACCAGTATCTTGTCAAACTCATCCCTTATGGCATTTATAACCTCTACCAGGCGTTCCCGTCCCTGTTCATCCAGCACGCCAAAACCTTCATCGAGTATCAGCATCCGCATATTGGCTCCCGCCCTGTTGGCCAGTATCTTGGCAAGGGCAATGCGTATGGCAAAGTTTATGCGAAACTCCTCGCCGCCGGAATATGTCTCATACTTTCTGGTATCCATGCCGTCGGATATTTTGATGTCCAGGGTCTCAACCACGTTGCCCGACTTGGTATCGCGCTGCGTCAAAAACTCCACCGCAAGGCGTCCATCGGTAATTTTGGCCAGAATGCGATTGGCCTCGTCCTGAAGCTCGGGTATGGCATTTTCAATGATGGCTGCTTGGATACCCCGTTTCCCGTATATCAAGGCCAGCGCCTTATACACCTCCAACTGCTCATGCAGCCGGCGCTGCTCTTCCCTCTTCTTATCAAGCTGCTGCTCGGCAGCTAAAATCTTGTCCATGCGCTCCTTTAAAGCCCCTCTCCTGGCTTCTATCGAACGGAGATCCTTCTGAATGGTTTCAAGCTCTTTCTCCAGCCCCGAGACCCTGTCAAGTATCTCGGGCAGGTCTTTTATGGAGCTGTGCAGCGTCTCCAGTAAAAGCATCATATCCTTGATGTGCCTTTTTCTGTCGTCGATGAGCCTAAGCACCCGCTGCAGGCTCTCAAGGTCAGAATCCATCTGTGCCCGTGCCTTCTGTACAGCCTCCCACTGGCTGGGCACCTCAGCCAGCTTATTCAATCTGTCCCTCACACGGCTATGCTCCTGCGGATCATAGCCCACCTGCTGTATCTGGCGTTCAATCTCCTCTATTTTCTGCATGGCCTCCTGGGCATAGCCCTTTGTTTCCAGCTGCTCTTTTAGGGGAGCAATCTGCACTGCCAACTCTTCAAGCCTTTGTCGCGCCTCATTTATTTCACCCATCTGGCCATCTATCAAGGCCATACGTGACTCCAGTTTACTTCGGCCTTTAAGCCTTGCCTTTATGCCATCAATCCGCAGCTGTACCTGTTTCCTTTCATTTTCAAGGCTGTTCATCTTCTTTTTGAGCCCCTGCATGGATTGTTGGACGGCTTTTCCCTGATCGGCTATCTCCTTCAACAACTCATCCCTATGCTGTACATCCAGAGGCCTTCCGCATACCGGGCAGCTGGACCCCACGCCTTTAAGCGCAGTAAACCTTTCCTTTAGCTCTTCCAGTTGTCGCCGTAAAGCGCCTTCCTGGCCAGCCAAGTCAGCCGTCTCCTGCCCAATTTCCGCCGCCCTTTTCTCTAGCGCCTCTAGCTCCCTCTCCAGCGTATTCAGCTCCTCGATGTTTTTCTGGCAGACCTGATATTCCCTCTGCAAAGCTTCTTCCTGTGCAACCTTGCTTTCAAGCTGCGCTTTTTCTCTTTCCAGCACATCGATACGATGGCGCAGCTCCTGCTCCTTAATGCGCAGCTCGTTCAGCAAGCGTTCCCTTCGGGTTTTAAGTTCGGCAGTGCACTGGTATTTATAGGCCAAGGCTTTTTCCTTCTCCTCCAAAGCCTTAAATTCGATATAATTGTCTTCTATCTCACGCTGATTTTGTAGTACCTTTTTGTAATCCTCAATTCGCCCTTGCAAAATTTCCCTGTCCCTGTCCAAGGCAGCCAGCTGCTTTTGTTCCAATACAAGCTGCTGCTGGTGGTATTCAATCCTCTCTTTTATGGCAGTCTTTTCTTCCTTCTGCCTGTTCAATGTTTCTAGGCGCTCCCTCAGGCTTTTCTCCCTTGCCTGCAGTTCATCAATGGCATTTTTGACTTCAAGCATATCGCTTTGAACTGCCTCTTTCTCGGCAATCTGTTGCTGCAGCAGCTCTATCTCCCTTTCCAGCAGCTCTAGGCTATTTTGCACCTCGTTGCGCTTATCCAGCGCCTTTCTCTCCAGCTTATCGTAAACCGATAAATTGAGTATCTCGGCCAGTATCTCCTTCCGCTCGTTGGGCTTTTTGGTGGCAAACAGGTCAGCCTTCCCCTGGCTTAAATATCCGGTACACAGGTAGGTCTCATAATCCAGCTTGATGACCTCCTGGATCTTATGCTGGGTCTCGTCTATGCGGTTTCCGCTTATGGGCACAAAGACATTATCCCTCATTATCATAAAGTCCAGGGATGACAGCCCCCTTCGCTTGTCGCGTTTGCGTACCACTTTGTAAACCTGACCATCCTCTTCAAACGAAAAGGCCACCTCCATCTCGTCAGCACCCGTCCTCACCAGGTCATCTACGCCGCCCCTGCCGTCCATGCCTTTGCATTTGCCCCACAGGCACCAGGCTATGGAGTCTGCCAGCGATGACTTACCATTGCCGTTGTCGCCGCTGAGTAGCGCCACATCGAATAAGCTAAAATCCAGCACCGGTGCCTTTTCCCCATAGGATTTAAAATTTCGCAGATACAGGCTAATAGGCCTCATATGGCTCCCTCCTCCTTGAGCTCCTGAATGAGCTGCTCGTTGGCCTTAAGCAGCGCCTGCTTCATGCCATCGTACTCCTGCTTCTTTGAAATGTATTCGGCTACGGCCTGCATCACATCCATCCTCTCCGTGATGCCCGGGTGCCTTAAGTGCGAAAGGTCGGAGATTATTTCTTTCTCAATGCCGGCCACATAAAAGGCCCTCTCTCGCAGTATCCTGTAAAGCTCTTTTTCCTTAAGATGGGACAGGGCATGGGCCAGCAACTTCACCTTCACCTTGACAATTGCATCGCTGAGAGGCTGCTCTCCAATGGCTTCCATCACCTTCTTGAATGGATCGCCTACAGTGGCATCCACATAAAAGGTCTTAAACGGCCGGGTATCCAGCTTTATAAATTCAAAGGAAACCTCACCCTTTTTGAGCAGCACCTCGACAAAGCCTTTCTCCTCTTTCTCCTCGTTGAAGTCCACCCTGTCCAGGCTCCCGCAATACACCACCGGCGGCCTATCGTACAATACCTGGTACTTGTGTATGTGTCCCATGGCCACATAATCGATTTGGGGCCTGGCAAAGAAACCCACGGGAAGCGTCACTTCCCTTCCCAGCATGATGGCTCTCTCCGAGCCTGACACCGCGCCTATGAGAGAAAAATGCGCCATAAGGACAGTGGGCAGCGCAGGATCAAGCTTTTGTATCAGCATATCGAGCAAATTCCCCAATTTTGTTCGGATGGCTATGGAGATCTCCTCTATGGTAGACCCTTCCACGGCAAGGTTGCTGGGCGAGGCATAGGGCAGTGCCACCACCTGAAAAGCGCCGCGCCGCGTATTTAAAACGTCCAAGCTGGGCCTTCGCCGCACATACACGCCCGGTAGGGCCACTACATCGTATATCTCCACCGAAGTCGCTTTCCCGGCAGCGTTGTGCAAGTCGTGATTGCCCACTATTATGTATACCTTTATATCGGCATCTGAAAGGCGCTTCACCCTTTTAGCAAACTCCCGCTGCTGGGTGACATCGGGTTCCCTGTTCTTAAATACGTCGCCGCATATGAGTACGGCATCCACCTCGTTGCCTATGGCGTAGTCCACCAGCTTATCCAGGGTATTCAAAAAGTCGTTGATGCGGGAATGGATGCCGGTGACGCTATCCAGCCTGCCGTAATTCTGCATCCCTATGTGTACGTCTCCGGTATGAATTAGGCGAATAGGCTCCATCATAACCCATACAGCTCCTTCATGAGATCTTCAAATTCTTTACCCGGCGGAGGTTCATCCATATCAGAATTGTTGGCAAAGCTGCTGGTACCGGATGTCTGCTTAATCCCCACCATTGGGCTTCGTCTAAACGCACCATCCTCGTCCTTGGTGATCTCCTTATAGAAGGTATCGTCGTAAGTCCTGGTTTTTATGACCACCGGCATTGGAACTGCATGCCCCATGATGATGGCCTGCTGCTTTGTGTCCAGGCTGGCCAGGACGTTGCGCAGCATCCTGGCATTGTTTACGCCGCACAGTACCGACTCTATATCCTTTTCCTCGGTAAGCAAGGCCACTATCTTGGTACCCAGCTGCGACAGCACCTCGGGATCAATGCCAGAAGGACGCTGATCAACCACCAACAACGTCACGTTGTACTTCCTCATCTCCCTTGCGATCATGCCAAATATGGTCTGGCGCGACAGCTCGGGGCTCAAAAACTTGTGGGCTTCTTCGATGACTATGACCAGGGGCGTGTTATTGCCCTGCGTTCCTCCCAAAGCCCTCTCGCTGCGCTTGACATACAGCTCGTGAATGCGACGGGTGAGTATATTGGCCACCAACATATAGGCCAGCATGCTCCTTTGATGGCCAAACTCCAGCACCACGTTCATCCCGCTATCCAAATACTGCATTATTCGTTCCACCGCATCATCTGCCGGATTCTCCTTTATAAAGGGCAGCTTCTGCAGCCTGAACAGCTTGCGCTGTAGCGCCTGCAGCGCGCCCGCGTGAGCCCCCGTATTTTCGGCAAACTCTTCTATAGCCAACGCATCCATATTTAAAAAGGTGATCAGCCAGTCCTGCCCCAGATGCTTTTGAAGCACATATATTACCTCCAGGGCGGTGGGATTTAGGTTTAGCTCCTCACGTACCATCACGATATCCTCGGCTTCGATGGAACGATAGGGTATCTCCACAACAAAATCAGGATGCACCCCTCGATTGCGCGAAGACTCCGGATCCAAGGTGAAAATAGCCACCTTGGAGCCAAACAGCTGTTTCAGCCCCTTGGCCTTCTTGCGCGTCTCATCCTCGTCCTCGCCTTCCCAGCCGTACTCCGAATGCATGTCAAACACCAGCACGTTGCACAACCCGCTCTTTATCATGCCGCACAGCATTATACGGGTGTAAAAGGTCTTACCGGTGCCCGACTTGCCAAATATGCCGTTGGACCTCTCTATAAATTTCTTGAGGTCTATGCATACCGGTATGTGGTCCATATCCAGTGGGGAGCCCACATGAAAATGCGTCCTATCAGGCCGCCCGAATATCTTGAAGACGTCCTCTTCCCGTGCCTCACGGACGCGGGACAGGTAAGAAGGTATGCTCTTTACGGGCTGTACCTTGTTATCCTCGCGCCTTATGGCGATCATGGGCTGTATCTTCACCTTGTCTATTATGCCGGTACCCCTGACCACCTCATTGAGGAGGGAGTTGTCCGACAGCGTCTCGTAAAAAGCCTTGGGATTGGCCGCTTCAATGTCCTCATCCACCACCATGGAAAAAAAGTCGTGGGTCCTACCTTCAACCACGCAAAAGGTGCCTACCTTGACCTCCTCTATATTCTCGCCTATATCCAGCCTTACTTCCAGGCCACCCGAAAGCGAACCCCTTAGGATAGTCCCCTTCATGCTATATCCACCCTCTCTAAAATGGCCTTGAGCCTCTGGGTATCGTAGTTCAGCATCTTTAGAAGCTCACGCCCTACCCTGACTATATATTCCCGCGGATCGGGATGAAAACGGGCTGCCATGCGGATGGCTGCAGCCGTCAGCTCCTCACCATTACCCGCGGGGCTATTGAGCGTCTTTTCCAGAAACCCTAGGTGCTGCGAAATGAGCAGCACCTCGTCATCATCAGCCTTTTCCACAGGCAGGTGAAGGCTTAAATGTATGGGCGGGTAATATGGATGATACCGTCCATCCTGGGCATATCCCACCACAACGCAGGAAAATTCGGTGCGAAGCAGCTCAAAGATTTGCGGCTGCTCCATCTTAAGCTCATGGATGGACTTGAAAAAAGCCTTTGCCTTGCTCATACCATCCAGGCTGCCCGTATAAGCCCCCGAAACGATGCCATATACCCTCAGCTCACCATCGCTCACCCTAACAAATGAGCCATAGGCGGGCACCTGGTCGTACCTGACCGCCTCCGCCACAAACTCGGCCGTCCTGCTCTCTATGATCTCGCCTATCAAAGTATGCACCCCTTTCTAAAAAATCCTGGTGCGTTTGCGCAGTTCTTTATTGGTGACGCGGCTGGGAAGCCCCCGCCTGACAAACTGCCCTTCCACCAGACGATAGAAAGCCTCCCTCTCCTCGCCCTTTATCACCGCGAAATGGTGCGCTTCCTGAAGCGCTATGGGATAGCCCATCCCCTTTTGCGCCTGATGGTATACCACCCAGTGAAGCAGGTTGAGCAGGCCCTCATCCTCCAGCACGTAGTCAGGCACCTCCACGCGGGCTATCTCGCTACCGACGTTGACGTAGAAAAACCCTATACGGTATAATGGCCATTCATGCCGCGGCAAGGTGTTGATACCACCGTAAAAGCATGCCGATCGCTCACCCGGCCTTAAAATGCGGGCAAATAGGGCGGTATCCCTCAAACCCTCCAGCCTGTGGCAGGGGGCCGCCGCGTCGCTTCTATATTGACATGCGACGCAGTTCATGACAGGCTGAATACAGTCTCCGGCCCGTAAAGTGTTGACTACAAGAGACGTGCGGGACCCCGATATGTACCCAGCCACCGGAATGCCCAAACTCTGCCCTACTTTAAAGGTATCCTTGAAATGTGGAGCGGTAAAGCCCCCTATATCCTTTTTAGCTGATGCAGCCCTATCCCATGAAACAAGCGTGCCGTCCACCAACGCCACTGCGGGAATACCCTCTTTGCGGTAATTTAAAATCAGCTCTTTGAGGTGCTGAGCCTCCATGGCAGCCCGCTTCTCAGCCACATCCTCCCCACGCAGCAGAAATACTTCCGATTCCCCTTGCTTATAAAGGTCTTCATCGCTGTAATACAGGTAGGGCAGGCTGTCCATAAGCGGCGGGTCCCCTGTACCATAATGCAGCACCACCCTGCCTATGTTGAGCACATAACACAATACGATCTCGTGGGTATCCACATCGATTTGCGATCCGTCCACCGCCATAACGGTATGGGCAGCAATGGGTTGCGGAAGGGGGAAAGCCTCATCTAACCTGCCTTTGGGAAAGGCTACGAAAAAATGATGTGAATCCGAATCTATTTTTTCCATATAAACCAGCGGGTTTTCCCCAAAATGGGAAACAGCCTCCAGTAAGCAGCGTTCTTTTTCCTTTAGCTGATGTATCTCCTCCTGGCGCGCACGCACCATCTCCATCAGCTGCAGGCTTATCTTTCTTAAATCCAGCATATCCACACTCTCCCGTATAGCCCCTGGTTTTCTATTATTGTTAGACTTCTATAACCTCAATACGGTTTCAGTTTTCACTATATCAATGGCTCACTTTAATTCTATCCCATCCCCAACCATTTAAAATCTTAACTAAATCATTAAAACCACAAACGCGCAGACTATATCCGCCAACCGATTCCCTTTTATACATACATTTTTCAAAATTTGTTTTGAGGATCAAAAACATATAAGCTTTTAAATATCACACATGAATAATACGATCAATAATATTCTATCACCTTCCAATAGAATGTTCAAAACCATTTATAGCTTAATTTGCATTTGAAGACTATAAAATTAAATTGACGGTTTAATCGTCTTTACCGAAAATATATTATAAAAAATTTATTATACAAATATTGGGGTGTCTGGTATAATATAATTTGTATTGAAGCGGTATAAGCCTAAACAGGCAAGAATAACGGAAAGGTAACATAAACTTTACTGGATAAAAGCGAGGTGAATGGCTTTATGGCCTCTGGACCAGGAACCACATGTGACGTGCTAATATTTTCCGCCAGCTATGGAGCAGGGCATTACCAGGTATCCAATGCACTGGCCACAGCCATAAAGCAGCAGCGTCCTGACTGGAACGTTGAAATATGCGATTTTTTAAATTACATAAACCCGTTTTTCAAGCAAACGTTGCTGTTTGGCTACCATCAGGTCATCAAACACTTTTCAACCGGGTATAAATGGTTTTACGAAGCTACGCGCCACCTGCCTCCTGATTCCAGATGGCAGCGCATGCTAAACTGGATGGGCGGGCAAAAGCTGTTAAAAGCCATATATGACCATTCACCCAGCGTCATAGTATGTACCTTTCCCTATCCGGCTGGGGTGTTTTCTTACCTCAAATCCCGCGGCTACATAAACACACCCCTTGCAACCGTTATCACGGATGTGGCTTTCCACAGCCAGTGGATCCATCCCTATGTAGACGCTTATATACTGGCTGCTGATGTGGTGGCTAAATACTTAAAAAGAAAAGGCATACCTTCATCGCGCTTGTATGTTACGGGACTTCCCCTACGGCAGGAGTTCATGGGGCAGTGCCACGACCCTTCAATATGGGAGCGTTACGGCCTGAAGCGCGATCTCTTCACGCTGTTGATGATGGGTGGGGGTTGCGGCCTGCTGTCAGATACCGAGTACATATGCGAAAGCCTGGCAAAGCTTGACTTGCCCATGCAGGCCATAGCTGTGACCGGTACCAATTATGCGTTGGCTAAAAGGCTGAAGGATATTTCGCAGCACTCAAAGATACCTCTTTGCGTCTTGGGCTATGTGGACAACATAGCTGAGCTCATGGAAATATCCGACCTTTTGCTGACAAAGGCGGGTGGGGTAACTGTATTTGAAGCCCTGGCCAAGAAGTTGCCAATGCTGATATACAAGCCCCTACCAGGGCATGAGAGGAGCAATGCCCGCTTCCTGCTTCGCTACAAAGTGGCCATTCAGGCAGATAACGAAGAGGAAGTGATCAAAACCATAGTCGATTGCGTTAATGATCCATCTATGCTGAAAAGCATGGCACAAGCCATGGAACCCATATCAAAGCCTTTTGCCGCCAGGGAGGCCGCAAATATAATAGTTCAAATGGCTGAAAATTACAGGAATAGTTCTCAGCAGTCAAAACTGTTTATATCATGAGATTGCCCCATAACCTTTTTATGCGACCAAAGCATAAAACAGCTGCGCTGCCCGATTCAATATAATTACATCATCGTAGCACCGTAAATTATTTATGTTATGCTGCGCAAAACCCCGCCACTACAGCTGAAAAAATCAATATTGCTTCCCAAAACCGAATAAACGATTTTGGAGCAAAAAATAAAGCAGGCAAAAAATTAAGTTTCACTAAGAAAGGGTTGTAGAAAATGTCGATATTTGCATCTATAGCAGCTGCGTTCGGGATATTCGCCATTTACTGCCTCATACCAAACTATTGGATGCGCAACCGTTCAAAACGGGTTGTGCGATGCGGAGAGGCCAACGAGCCATGGATAGCTCTCACCTTTGATGACGGACCAAACCCGATATACACGCCCAAGCTGCTGGATATCTTAAAAGAGGCCAATGTAAAAGCCACTTTTTTTGTCGTTGGAAAGCAAGTCCTCAAGCACCCTCATATACTTAGCAGGATACATTGCGAGGGGCACAGCGTGGGATGCCACTCCTTTTCCCACCGCCATGCATGGCTTATGTCCCCATGGCACACCTTCAAAGACCTTGAGCTTACCCGTCGGGCAATTGAAAGCTTTTTGGGGTACAAACCTTGCTGGTACCGGCCCCCATGGGGCATGTTCAATCTATGCAGCGCGGCGGCAGCTCGCAAGTTGGGCCTTGACATCGCTTACTGGTCCATCGAGGCGCAAGACTGGGAAGCTAAAACCACAGTCCAGCACATATACGATGCCGTCATCTCCCAGGCACAGCCCGGCTCTATAGTAGTACTCCATGATAACAGGGGAGCCCCAGGGGCACCTGCCAAAACCCTAGAAGCACTCCCTTTAATCATCGATACGCTAAAGAAAAAGGGTTACACATTTGTAACCCTTGACCAGCTGAAAGGAGAAATGACATGATCAAAAGGCTTATAGCTCCCGCCTTCATAGTATGGGAAAAAATATTTTCTAGGCTGAACAACATATACACCGTTGAAAATTCCCCTTATGGCCTGCTGAGGATGAGCGTCCATCCATACAGCGGCGACCCTCTCCCGTTGGAGGATGGATCAACCCTTCAGCCCGGAGAATACGTGGCTGAGCTTCACATTTCCAACACCGTCATATACAGCGGTAAAGTGGGGAACGTGACGGTGGCTTCGGACATACACCTGCTTCCTCTATTCAGACAGGAGATGCACAACCTGGCACGGCTTGCCCGTGAGGGCAGGTTGGACCCGCGAGTAAAGGCGCTATGGGGCGTTACGCTGTTTGGCCCTGGAGTAAAGCGCATGGGCTTCCAAATGCGGCCACTGCCTTCCGGCAAAAACGCCATCATGCTCAAAGCCTGGATGGGATTTTTGCGCTGGGTATTCTCTCCGCCCACCGCACGGAAACGCTCCAAAACAAGCGCTGCTAGGCAAGCCCAGGAATTCTGGATGTCCATCAAATATCTAATTGAAAAATACAGCGATTAACTCCTACCCGCGGCTCTGTGTTTCAGGCTCTTTCGCCTCCTGAAGAAAGGCAGAGAATCGCGCACCAGATAGATCAAGGTCCCCGCCACCAGTATAATCAGAAATATCACGACGGTGAGGGCAACTTTAAGGATGGTCACTTTACCCGAATCCGAGCCG
>JAMNZI010000248.1 GCA_023622385.1 Bacillota bacterium
GCAAGCCTGGTCTTCTTGTTCGAGTCAAAAGTGGATATGGCTTTTATAAGGCCAATGGTTCCTATGGAAATGAGGTCATCCACATCTTTCCCACAATTGCTGTATTTTTTTACAACGTGTGCTACCAACCTGAGATTATGTTCTATGAGAATATTTCTGGCCCTTTCATCTCCCTCTTCCATGAATTTCTTCAGATAATATTCCTCTTCTTCAGGGCTTAATGGCCGGGGGAAAGAACCGCCGCCCGATATGTGGGATACAAGCAGATAGGCGTAACGTAAGAGATAAAGCAGGCTCCCGATTAGGGATAGCACATATAACACCCCCTGAAATGCAGTTACACCGCCCAAAGAAAATAGGTTACCTTATATAATATGTAACTGCATGGGGAAATGTGCTTGTTCTTTTTTACCCAGCAAATTTTTTACCTGATCGACAGCCTATTACCTCTACATATGTCCTCTTTTTCTCCTCAACATGGAATATCTCTCAAGGCAATATGGAATGGGAATATATACCTTCTGCTGAGGGTGAGGAGCGCTATCTATGTGCTGCCCATCGACGTCGAATATCTCATCAATGGCATAGCTCAGTGTATCACCATGGGGGCGGAGAATTTCCACCTCATCCCCCTTTTTGAAGGGATTGCGCTGTTCTACCAGAGCCATGCTCTTTTGCTGGTCATAATCCAGCACCAGACCTACAAAGTCGTACTGCCTGATGTACTGGCTACTTGTATATTCCTGCGCATCGGATGTGGGAACACCAAAATAAAACCCAGTAGTAAATGGGCGATGGCTGGCCTTTTTTACCTCTTCAAGAGCCCTGGGATCAAAACGATAACCCTGCGGATCTTTTCTATATCGATCCAGTTCCTGTCGATAAGCCTTCACGGTAACGGCCACATAATAGCTGCTCTTCATCCTTCCTTCGATTTTAAAGCCATCCACCCCTGCCGAAATAAGCTCTCGAATGTGCCCCAACATGCACAGGTCCTTGGAATTAAGTATATAAGCTCCCCTCTCATCTTCCATGATCGGCAGGTATTCTCCCGGCCTTTTTTCCTCCATAAGGTAATATTTCCAGCGGCACGGGTGCGCACACTCCCCCCTGTTTGAATACCTACCGGTAAGGTAGTTGCTCAGCAGGCACCTACCCGAATAGGAGATACACATAGCACCGTGAACGAATACCTCCAGCTCGAGGGTAGGGGGGGTTTTATCCCTTATCTCCTTTATCTCATCCAGGCTGAGCTCTCTCGCCATTATTATCCTTTTTACCCCTTGGCTGTGCCAGAAGGCAGCACTCCGCCAGTTGGTGGTGTTGGCCTGGGTGCTTAAATGTATTTCCATGTCGGGTGCAACTTCCTTCACCAGGGACAGCATCCCCGGATCCGATACTATGACCGCATCCACTCCAATATCTTCAAGAAAGCGAACGTAGTCCTCAACACCCTCAAAGTCTTGGTTGTGAGCAAATATGTTCAATGCGACGTATACCCTACGCCCATATCTGTGGACGTATTCCACCCCTTCCCTCATTTCATCCAGTTCAAAATTGCCAGCCGAGGCCCTAAGGCTCAACCTTTTGCCGCCTATATATACGGCATCCGCTCCATACGCCACGGCCACCTTTAGCTTTTCAAGGTCGCCTGCCGGTGCCAAAAGCTCGGGTATCTTCATATTGCATTCCATCCTTTCGTAAAATCACATGTTCTCATGAAAAAGCCAACTTACTGAAAAAACGATCATCATAAACTTCGGGAAATCAAAATTCCTTTTTGTTGCACAGCTCCCCAAAGAAACGCCTACCAATAAAAGCTTCCCATAACTCAATGCCTTAAACTAACAGAGCCCACTCATTAGAGTGAGCTCCAATATACCTGCACTATTCCTTATTTTTATTCTGGCTATCCTTCCACAACTTCTCGTACTTTTGCTTGGCTCTAGCATGCTCTTCGGCAGTGTAACTAAACTCGTGCCGGTTATCCCCGGCATACACAAAGAACAGCACGGGCTTTTTGGGATTCATGAACTCCTCATCCGGATACAGTACCGCTTCTACAGCAAGCTGTCCCGGCGAAGCTATAGGGCCAACAGGCAGCCCCTTATACTTGTAGGTATTATAATGCGAATCCACCGCAATCTCCTCATTGGTCAGGAAGGGCTTCCTCTCAGAACGTCCCAGAGCATACTGCACCGTTGCACATGACTGAAGGGGCATATCGATATTCAACCTGTTGTGAAATACCGCAGAGATCTTATAGAATTCATCCTTTACAGCGGCCTCTTCCTGAACTATCGAAGCCAGAGTGATTACCTCATCCAGGGTCATCCCCCGTTCCTCTATGGCTGTAAGAAGAGGTACGTCCCTGAATTCGGCATAGTACACTTTCTTTTCAAAGGTGGATAACATCTTTCTTATTATATCATCGGGCATAGAGTCCACATAGACTATATAGGTATCGGGGAACAAGTATCCTTCCAGAGGATATTCTCCGTTCCTTCTCACCTCGGGTATCTCATACAAGAAGGTATATTCTTCTGCAAACTTATCAAATTGCTTAGCAGTTTCAATGAATTGCTGGGCTGTAAACCTAAAAACCTTTTGCCCGTCTTTTTCAAAATTCTCCAGGTAATTGGCCATATCGCGTATGCTAAACCCTTCAGGAATTGTAATCTTTACCGTGTCCACTGCAGCCTCGCCCGTTATCAGCTCATCCAGGATCTGCTGGGGAGTCATATTTCTGGAAAGCTTATACCGCCCGGCCTTCAGCTTTGAAGCCTTATCGGTAAGCTCAACATAAAATCTAAAAACGCCGGTACTGCGAATCAGGCCATTTTCATACAGTATTTTAGCAATGCCCCGAACAGAAGTCCCCATCGGTATATCCACCGTTACGGTGGTGTGATCCTTAACGTCCACCGGTTCAAACAACAATATTCGGACTTGACGTACCGCCCACAAAACAACCCCCATCACTATTCCAAGGCTGATGAGGTATATCAATAAATTCCTTACAACAGATTTTAT
>JAMNZI010000179.1 GCA_023622385.1 Bacillota bacterium
AACATGAAGGTGAAGCTGATAACGCCCATAGCGATAGAGGAAGGGTTAAGGTTTGCTATAAGAGAAGGTGGCAGGACGGTAGGCGCCGGTGCTGTAACCAAAATCATCGAGTGATTTTGAAGTTTTGATAGCATGGTTTATAAAAGCGCAGGTAGTTGCCTGCGCTTTTATTGTGAATTATCAGGGAGAACTCCGTTTTGTGCCGAAAAATCTTGAAAGCTCATTGACAAGGGTTAAGTTTATATGGTAAATTAAAATAGTATCGATTTGTAAGGAAGTAGACGGCAGAACATAAACTAAAGCGAGGTGTAGGGGATGCGAGTAAATATTACGCTGGCTTGTACGGAGTGTAAACAGCGAAACTATAATACTACAAAGAATAAGAAGAATGATCCTGACAGGTTGGAGCTGAAGAAGTATTGCAAATTCTGCAAAAAGCATACCACTCATAGAGAGACTAGATGAAGTGCAGAGCCATAAAAAAGAATTAAGGGTGTGTGAAGATGATGGCGAAAAGTGCCCGAACTAAAGCTGAGACAAAGGTGTCTATTCGAAAGAATGTAGTAGGTAAAATAGGTAAGTATTTTCGGGATGTCATTTCAGAAGTAAAAAAAGTATCTTGGCCCGACCGTAAGGAGTTGGTGAATGCCACTATTGCAGCCATAGTCTTTATTGTGATTTTTGCAATAGTTGTAGGGATAGTGGACCTGATTTTAGGCCAGCTCCTAAAATTGATTACTTGATGTAAGGGGGGCCAAATTAAAAGGAGGCCCTTAGTTTATGAGCGAAAAAGAGCAAGCACAGTGGTATGTGGTTCATACTTATTCAGGGTATGAGAATAGAGTGAAGGCTAATATCGAGAAGATGGTAGAAAGCCGCGGAATGCAGGATTTTATACTGGAAGTGAAAGTTCCCACCGAAGAGCAAATTGAATTTAAAAATGGTAAAAAGAAAGTTGTTAGCAGAAAGATATTTCCGGGGTATGTGTTGGTAAAAATGATTATGACCGATGAATCCTGGCATCTTGTGCGTAGCACTAGAGGTGTGACCGGGTTCGTGGGTCCTGGTTCCAAACCCATACCCCTTACTGCTGAAGAGGTACGCATGATGGGAGTAGAGGATGTGCCCATAAAACTGGATGTGGAGGTAGGCGATAACGTTCGCGTCACATCAGGGCCGCTTGAAAATTTCATTGGGGTGGTCGAAGAGATTTATCCCGATAAGCAGAAGGTAAGGGTTTTAGTTTCCATGTTTGGTAGGGAAACCCCTATAGAATTGCGATACAATCAGATACAGAAGATTTAAGGAGGTGTAAGAGATGGCAAAGAAAGTGGTAGCTATGGTAAAACTGCAAATTCCTGCCGGGAAAGCCACTCCTGCTCCGCCAGTTGGACCGGCGTTGGGACAGCATGGCGTTAACATAATGGCCTTTTGCAAGGAGTTTAACGAGAGAACTGCCAAGCAAGCAGGGTTGATCATCCCGGTTGTTATCACCGTATATCAGGACCGCTCCTTTACTTTTATTACCAAGACGCCGCCTGCGGCTGTTCTGCTCAAAAGGGCTGCTGGGATTGAAAAGGGGTCCGGTGTTCCTAATCGTGAAAAGGTGGGCAGAGTGACAAAGCAGCAGATCAGGGAAATTGCCGAGCTTAAAATGCCTGATCTGAATGCATCGAGCATTGAGGCTGCGATGAGCATGATCGCAGGTACTGCCCGCAGTATGGGCATAATTGTAGAAGATTAATGAAGATTGTGGGAGGGAAATTTCCCGCCTAACACCACAAGGAGGTCGAGTTATGAAGAGAGGAAAGAGATATCAGGAGCTTTTGAAATTAGTGGATCGTACTAAGCTGTACGAACCGGAAGAAGCGGTAAAGCTTGTAAAGCAGACTGCCAATGCAAAGTTTGATGAGACTATCGAGGTAGCAGTCAGGTTAGGGGTCGATCCCCGACATGCCGACCAACAGGTGCGGGGTACAGTGGTGTTACCCCATGGTACTGGTAAAACCGTTAAAGTGCTGGTATTTGCTAAAGGGGACAAGGCAAAAGAGGCTGAAGAAGCGGGTGCCGATTATGTGGGTGCAGAAGAGTTGGTGGCACGTATTCAGAACGAGGGCTGGTTGGACTTTGACGTGTGTGTTGCTACCCCAGATATGATGGCTGTGGTGGGTAGATTAGGACGAATTTTGGGTCCCAGAGGTTTGATGCCCAACCCCAAGGCTGGTACGGTGACCCTGGAAGTGGGCAAGGCTGTGCGAGATATCAAAGCAGGTAAAGTGGAATACCGCGTGGATAAAGCAGGTATTGTGCATGTGGCCATTGGTAAGGCATCTTTTGACGAAGACAAACTGCTTGACAATTTGCGGGCTTTGATAGAAGCCGTCATTAGGTCTAAGCCTTCGGCTGCCAAGGGGACTTACCTGAGGGGCATAGTGATATCCAGCACTATGGGGCCGGGAATTAAGGTAAACCCCTTGAGGTTCTCTTAAGGCTCTAGTCATTAAAAATCAAAAATATTTTATAAGGCTTACCGCAGACAGTAGGTGCCGTTGGGCTTAAATGTGTATTGCGCAGCCTACCGAGGTAGGGTAAAGGGACGGGAATATACTGCCCTCTTACTGTATTGCGGTAAGGGGGCTTTTTAATTTCTGTTTACCGCCGCTTTGAAGGAGGTGATAGAGGGGATGCCGGTCCGTGAAGAAAAAGTTCAGATTGTATCAGAGATCAAAGAAAGGTTATCGAATTCAAGTAGCGCTATCCTGGTGGACTATAAGGGCTTGACGGTTGAGGAGGTCAATAAGCTCCGCAGGAAATTGCGTGAAGCGGGGGTAATCTACAAGGTATATAAGAACACCTTGATAGAGATTGCAGCGCGTGAGTTGGGGTTGGAAGGTCTGACCGCCCATCTGGAGGGTCCTACAGCCATAGCCTTTGGAGTGAAGGACCCAGTAGCTCCGGCCAAAATTCTATCGGATGCCATGAAGGAGCTCAATAAGATGGAATTTAAGGCCGGAGTGGTGGATGGGAAGGTAATCGATGCGGAAGGCATCAAGGCATTGGCCAAGCTTCCATCCAGAGAAGAGCTTATTGCCAAAATGCTTGGTAGCTTGAATGCTCCCATTACCAATCTGGTGGGAGTGCTCAGTGGCCCAATGCGGGCGCTGGTATATGCTTTAAATGCCATAAAAGCGCAAAAGGAAGCATAACAAAAGGAGTACATTGCTTTGATCAAAAAAATTAAGTAAAAAATTTTACGGGAGGTAGTTAGAATGGATAAAAATCAACTTATAGAAGCTATTAAGAATATGACCGTTTTGGAATTGGCAGAGCTGGTAAAAGCTTTGGAAGAAGAGTTTGGGGTTAGCGCAGCTGCTCCGGTGGCTGTTGCTCCTGTTGCTGGTGCACCTGGTGCTGCCGCTGCTCCAGCTGAAGAGGAGAAGACAGAATTCGATGTCATCCTTGCTGATGTTGGACCAGAAAAGATCAAAGTCATTAAGGTTGTGCGCGAACTGACAGGTTTGGGCTTGAAAGAGGCCAAGGATTTGGTAGAGAGCGCACCCAAGCCGGTTAAGGAAGGCGTCAGCAAACAGGATGCCGAAGCTGCTAAAGCCAAACTCGAAGAAGTTGGTGCTAAAGTTGAGATTAAATAACATAGCGGCATAACGAAAAGGGACTCTCAAATGAGTCCCTTTTTTATTTAAACTTTAAATTTCTCCCGTTGACATCTACATAAAAATATGATAATATTAAAAATTGCATTAATAGGTAGGGAGGTCATAACTCGCCCATTTTTTCTTGGTTATTTATATTTTACGTTTATATTTTACACCGAATAGGGTATAAATTTCAAGGGAATAATTTATAATAAGGCTATTATTGGTTGGCGCTTGTGGGAAAGACCAGAGGGGGCCTTTTTGTCATTTTTTATTTTTGACTTTTACATCGTCTAAGACGGCCGTATTGCTATGAGGGGGCACGTTTAACGTTTAATAAATTTAAGGGGTGAAAAATTTATGGTGCATCCAGTTCAGGTGGGAAACAGGACAAGGATGAGCTATTCTCGAATTGATGAGGTACTGGACATCCCAAATCTCATCGAGGTTCAAAAGAATTCATATCAGTGGTTTTTAAAAGAAGGATTAAAAGAGGTATTTGAAGAAGTTTCGCCTATCACCGATTATACAGGTAATCTGGTATTGGAATTTGTAGATTACAGGTTGGAGAACAATCCGAAGTATTCTGTGCAGGAGTGCAAGGACAGGGATATGAACTACTCGGCTCCCCTGCGAGTCCGCGTCCGCCTCATCAACAAGGAGACCGGTGAGGTCAAGGAACAGGAAGTTTTTATGGGAGATTTCCCGCTGATGACCGAGCGAGGCACATTTATAATTAACGGAGCCGAGCGCGTTGTGGTTAGCCAGCTGGTACGTTCGCCAGGCGTTTATTACTCCGAGCAAACCGATAAAAGCGGCAAAAAGATGTATTCTGCCACCATTATACCCAATCGCGGCGCTTGGCTGGAGTATGAGACCGATTCCAGCGATGTGATATACGTGCGCATTGATCGCACCCGCAAATTGCCGGTAACAATTCTTTTGCGAGCGCTGGGGTATGGGACAGACAGTCAGCTCAAAGAAGCGCTTGGCGAAGACCAACGGCTGCTCAACACTTTAGAAAAGGATAACACCAAGACAGAAGAAGAGGCTTTGATTGAAATCTATAAGCGCTTGAGACCAGGTGAACCGCCCACCGTCGAGAGCGCAAAGCAGCTTTTGGATTCGCTGTTTTTTGATCCCAAAAGGTATGATTTGGCGCGGGTGGGGCGATATAAGGTCAACAAAAAGCTGGCATTGAGTGCCAGACTGAACGGGCGCGTATGTGCGCGGGATGTAGTGGATCCTTCAACGGGAGAGATATTGGCCGAAGCGGGAGAAAGGATTACCCGAGAGAAGGCCGAGATGATACAGAATGCAGGAGTCAATCAGGTAGAGGTATTGTTGGATGACGAAAAGGTTGTCAAAATAGTGGGCAACCATTTCGTGGATGCAAAGCATTACTTGAGTTTTGACCCCCATGAGGTTGGCATCAACGAAAAGGTACATTACCCTGTTTTGAAGGAGATCCTTGATCAGGATCTGAACGAGCGTGAGCTGAAAGAGGCTTTGAGGGCCAACCTTCACAGGCTTATCCCCAAGCATATCATAGCAGATGATATTGTGGCCTCTGTGAATTATATTATTCATCTGTTCAATGGCATAGGCCACATTGATGATATCGATCATCTAGGTAACAGGCGCGTGCGGGCCGTGGGTGAACTGCTACAGAACCAATTTAGGATTGGGCTGTCGCGCATGGAGAGAGTGATTAAGGAGAGAATGACCATACAGGATGTAGAGACGGTAACGCCTCAAGCTCTCATAAATATTCGTCCTATGGTGGCTGCAATAAAGGAGTTTTTCGGCAGCAGCCAGCTATCCCAGTTCATGGACCAGACCAATCCGCTGGCTGAGCTCACCCATAAACGAAGGGTAAGCGCTTTAGGGCCCGGAGGCTTAAGCCGAGAACGTGCAGGGTTTGAGGTAAGAGATGTACACCACTCCCACTATGGCCGAATCTGTCCTATAGAGACCCCAGAAGGCCCCAATATCGGTTTGATAAACTCTCTTAGCGTTTATGCCCGTATCAATGAGTACGGCTTTATAGAGTCTCCGTACAGGAAGGTGGATCAGAAAAATAAGAGGGTAACCGATGAGATAGTCTACTTTACTGCCGATGAAGAGGACGAGTATGTGATTGCACAGGCCAACGAGAAGCTGGACGAAAACGGGTATTTTGCCAATGAGCGCGTCATGGCCAGGTTCAGGGACCAGATATACGAGGTGCCCAGAGAGCAGGTGGAACTGATGGACGTCTCGCCCAAACAGGTCGTGTCTGTAGCTGCGTCTCTCATTCCGTTCCTGGAAAACGATGACGCCAACCGTGCCCTCATGGGTTCAAACATGCAGCGCCAAGCTGTTCCCCTCATCCGCACTGAGGCACCAATAATCGGAACGGGTATGGAGTACAGGGCTGCCAAAGATTCTGGAGTAGTAGTGGTAGCGAAAGAGTCTGGGGTGGTTAAAAAGGTTTCGGCTGATCGAATTGTGATTAAAGAGGACAGCGGCAACGAACAAGTGTACCAGCTCATAAAGTTTGCTCGCTCCAATCAGGGTACTTGCATAAATCAGCGACCAATTGTAGAGGCTAGGCAGCGGGTTGAAAAGGGGCAAGTCATAGCGGATGGATCTTCCACCGATCAGGGCGAATTGGCGCTGGGGAGAAACGTTTTGGTGGGCTTTATGCCGTGGGAAGGATATAACTATGAGGATGCTATCCTGATCAGCGAAAAGTTGGTAAAGGAGGACGTATATACCTCTATCCATATAGAAGAGTACGAAGTTGAAGCTCGAGATACCAAGTTGGGGCCCGAGGAGATAACCAGGGAGATACCCAATGTGGGTGAGGACGCTCTTAAGGACCTGGATGAGAGAGGCATCATAAGGGTAGGCGCAGAGGTGCGGGCTGGAGACATCCTAGTGGGGAAGGTTACGCCCAAGGGCGAAACCGAGCTGACTGCCGAAGAAAGGCTATTGAGGGCCATATTTGGCGAGAAGGCCCGTGAGGTTAGGGATACATCGCTAAGGGTTCCCCATGGCGAAGGCGGGATCGTGGTGGACGTGAAGGTGTTTAGCCGTGAAAACGATGATGAGCTGGCGCCGGGCGTTAATCAAATGGTAAGGGTTTATGTGGCGCAGAAGCGTAAGATATCTGTGGGCGATAAGATGGCTGGGCGCCATGGGAACAAGGGGGTTATATCCAGGATATTGCCTGAGGAGGATATGCCTTTCCTGCCGGATGGTACTCCTCTGGAGATAGTCCTCAATCCTTTGGGCGTTCCATCCCGTATGAACATTGGGCAGGTGCTGGAGACCCATCTGGGGCTGGCAGCTAAAGCCCTTGGCTGGCATGTGGCTACACCGGTTTTCGATGGGGCCAACGAGGATGATATAATGGATGCCCTTGAGAAAGCCGGTTTCAGCAGAGATGGAAAGGTTGTCCTTTATGATGGCCGTACCGGTGAGCCCTTTGAGAACCCTGTGACTGTAGGTTACATGTACATGATGAAGCTGGTTCACCTGGTGGATGATAAGATTCATGCTCGATCCACTGGACCGTATTCCCTGGTTACTCAGCAGCCTCTGGGAGGTAAGGCGCAGTTCGGCGGACAGAGATTTGGCGAGATGGAGGTTTGGGCTCTGGAGGCTTATGGCGCTTCCCATACCTTACAAGAGATGTTAACGGTAAAATCCGATGATGTGGTAGGGCGCGTCAAGACATATGAGGCTGTAGTAAAAGGTGAAAATATCCCCGAGCCAGGAGTTCCCGAGTCGTTTAAGGTGCTTATTAAAGAACTGCAGAGCTTAGGGCTAGACATAAAGGTATTGTCGGAAGAAAAGGAAGAGATAGCTATCAAAGAGACCGTGGATGACGACATAGAAGAACTGGGCGTAAATATAGAAGGGCGAGAGAAAGATGAGATTGTGGAAGAGCCGATAGAAGAAAAAGATGAAGAGAAGGATTTTGAAGATGAGGAACTGGACAACTTTGATCTGGATGACATCGTGGACATACCTGGCTTGGAGGACCTGGACGATTTGGATGCTTTGAAGGATATGGACGATGAAGAGGAAGATTATTAAAGAAGGGAGCGGAAGCTTCGGTGGAACTCAATAACTTTGATTCTATACAAATTGGATTGGCTTCTCCTGATAAAATTCGCGAGTGGTCTCGGGGTGAAGTTAAAAAGCCCGAGACCATAAACTACAGGACTTTAAAGCCTGAAAAGGATGGGCTGTTTTGTGAAAGGATTTTCGGACCTACCAAGGACTGGGAGTGCCATTGCGGGAAATATAAAAGGGTTCGTTATAAAGGAATCATATGCGACCGCTGTGGAGTAGAAGTTACTAAATCAAAGGTTCGCCGCGAACGCATGGGACATATTGAGCTGGCTGCCCCGGTATCTCACATATGGTACTTTAAGGGCGTCCCCAGCCGCATGGGCCTGCTGCTTGATATGTCCCCCCGGGCTTTAGAAAAAGTGCTGTATTTTGCTGCTTATGTGGTAATAGACCCGGGTGATACGCCTCTGGTCAAAAAACAGCTCTTGACCGAAAGGGAGTATCGAGAGTACCAGGAGACATATGGCAACAGGTTCCGTGCCGGGATGGGCGCCGAGGCCATAAAGGAGCTGCTTCAGGAGATCGACCTGGATGCGCTGTCCAAAGAGTTGCGAGAGGAGCTCAAGACGGCTACGGGGCAAAAGCGCATACGCATCATCAAGCGGCTGGAAGTGGTCGAAGCTTTCAGAAAATCGGGTAATAGGCCAGAATGGATGATATTGGACGTAATTCCGGTCATCCCGCCTGATCTTCGTCCCATGGTGCAGCTGGATGGTGGCCGTTTTGCCACATCGGACCTCAATGACCTTTACAGGCGGGTTATAAATCGCAACAACCGTCTCAAGAGGTTGTTGGAATTGGGGGCCCCTGACATCATTGTAAGGAACGAAAAGCGAATGCTGCAGGAAGCGGTGGATGCCCTTATAGATAATGGAAGAAGGGGTCGGCCGGTCACAGGGCCGGGCAACAGGCCACTTAAATCCTTGAGCGATTTGCTTAAAGGTAAACAGGGTCGATTCCGTCAAAACCTGCTGGGAAAGCGCGTGGACTATTCAGGACGCTCTGTAATCGTGGTAGGGCCTGAGCTCAAGATGTACCAGTGCGGGCTTCCAAAGGAGATGGCGCTGGAGCTTTTCAAGCCCTTTGTCATGAAGAGGCTGGTGGAAAAGGGGCTAGCCCACAACATAAAGAGCGCAAAGCGCATGGTGGAGCGCGTAAGGCCTGAAGTGTGGGATGTGCTGGAGGAGGTCATAAAGGAGCATCCCGTGCTTTTGAACCGTGCACCTACGCTGCACCGCCTTGGAATTCAGGCCTTTGAGCCTGTTTTGGTAGAAGGGCGCGCCATAAAGATCCATCCGCTGGTGTGTACAGCCTACAATGCCGACTTTGACGGTGACCAGATGGCGGTGCACGTTCCGCTATCGGTAGAGGCTCAAGCTGAAGCGCGGTTTTTGATGCTATCCATTCATAATATGCTAAAGCCGTCGGATGGCCGACCTGTGGTATGTCCCACTCAGGATATGGTTATAGGGTGCTATTATCTCACCATTGAGCGAGAGGGCGAGAAAGGCGAAGGAAGGGTATTCACAGGTCCCGACGAGGTGATAATGGCCTATCAGACTGGTCAGGTGGGACTTCATGCCCGCATTAAGATGAGGGTTACCAAGGAGATAAATGGGCAAAAGGTATCTAAACTGATAGATGTAACGCCCGGTAGGGTTATATTCAACGAGGCCATTCCACAAGATTTGGGGTTCAAGGACAGAAATAATCCGGATGAGGCCTTCGACCTGGAAATCAATACTCTTGTAGATAAGAAGATGCTGGAAGAAATAGTTGACAGGTGTTACCGCAAATACGGCAATAGCGAAACCGCCATAGTATTGGACAAGATAAAGGCACTGGGGTTCCACTATGCTACGAAGGGTGCCATTACCATAGGCGTATCCGATATTGTGGTGCCAAAAGAGAAACAAGAGCTTCTCAAGCAGGCCGATGAAGAGGTTGCGCGGATTGAGAGGCAGTATCGCCGTGGTCTTATTTCGGATGAGGAGAGGTACAATAGGATCATATCCGTATGGAATGAGACTACGGATAAGGTAACTCAAACCCTTTTGAATGCTTTAGACCGGTTTAACCACCTATACATGATGGCCAACTCCGGCGCACGTGGTAGCATCAACCAGATTAGGCAGCTCGCTGGAATGCGCGGCCTTATGGCCAACCCAGCTGGCGTGATCATAGAGGTGCCAATACGCTCTAACTTCCGCGAAGGCTTGACCGTATTGGAATTCTTCATATCCACCCATGGCGCCAGAAAGGGATTGGCCGATACTGCATTGCGTACTGCCGACTCGGGTTATCTTACCAGGCGTTTAGTTGACGTCAGCCAGGACGTCATCGTGCGTGAAGATGACTGCTTTGCAAGGCTGGGAGAAGACGTAAAAGGCTTTGAGGTGTCGGAGATAAGGGAAGGCAATGAGGTCATAGAGCCGCTCTTTGACAGGATTTTGGGGCGCTACGCTGCCGAGGACGTCGTGGATCCCAATACAGGCGAGGTTATAGTGCATATAAATGAGCTCATAGACCACGAAAAGGCTGAACGGATTGTAAAGGCTGGCATTCAAAAGGTGTGCATACGCAGCGTGTTTACCTGCCGTACCGAATACGGCGTATGTGCCAAGTGCTACGGCATTGATTTGGCCACCGGCCATCCCGTGAACGTAGGAGAAGCGGTTGGTATAATTGCTGCCCAGTCCATCGGTGAGCCGGGTACTCAGCTGACTATGAGAACCTTCCACACGGGCGGCGTTGCCGGCGAGGATATTACTCAGGGTCTACCCCGTATTGAGGAGCTGTTTGAGGCGCGTAAGCCAAAAGGATTGGCAGTTATCTCCGAAATTTCAGGTACCGTCAAGATAAACGACACCAAGAAAAAGAGGGAGATCATCGTAACGTCCCCTGACGGAGAAACCAAAGTCTATGCAGTGCCCTATGGTGCACGAATAAGGGTAGAAGATGGACAGCAGATTGAAGCTGGGGATGAGCTTACCGAAGGTTCAGTCAATCCGCACGATATATTGAAGATAAAGGGGGTGAAGGGTGTACAGGCTTATCTCCTGCAGGAGGTTCAAAAGGTTTATCGTTATCAGGGTGTAGATATAAATGATAAACACATTGAAATAATCATCAGGCAGATGCTCCGCAAGGTGAGGGTGGAAGATCCCGGAGACAGCGATATGCTGCCCGGCGGACTGGTGGATATATTTGAGTTCGAGAGGGAGAACGAAAGGATCGTGCAGCAGGGTGCACAGCCTGCTGTGGCTAAGAGGGTGCTGCTGGGAATCACCAAAGCGTCGCTGGCCACCGATTCCTTCCTGTCGGCTGCTTCATTCCAGGAAACCACTCGGGTGCTCACCGATGCAGCGGTAAAGGGCAAGATCGATCCCTTGATGGGCCTTAAGGAGAACGTCATCATCGGCAAGCTCATTCCGGCAGGCACTGGCATGAGCAGATACCGCGATATCGAGGTGCGTACTGAAGAAGAGCTTAAAGCTCAGGAGGACGAGGATCAAAAGGCCAAGGAGACGGCTGCTGCATCCGTTTGATTTGAGCAATGGTAATAGTCACGTTATGGAATGGCATTTCTGCTGATATCGGGTTTGCTCCCGATATCAGCAGAAAATAAAATATATTTTGAATGGCAAGTGGCACAAAAAAGGGGCCTTTTTGTCTATAAATGTGTTGACACTGCTAATTAGGAATGATAAAATACTGCAGTGTGTTGTTTTTTAGAAATTCAGTTCTCCGTGAAAGATGGGGGTAGCCATGTTAGAGGAGTTAAGAAATGCTTCAGCCAAGACTGTTGGCACGAAGCAGACGCTGAAGGCTATCAATGCCGGTAAAGTGGTTAGGGTTTACCTGGCTAAGGATGTGGATGAATACATTAGCGAGAGGGTAAAGAGAGAATGCGAGAAGAATAGTATTCCCATTTTTTATGTGGATTCTATGAAGGAATTGGGTAGGGTTTGTGGCATTGATGTAGGAGCTGCCACAGCTGCTATTTTGAGAGAGGCCGATCGAAAGGAGGTGTAGGGTTATGCCAACCATCAATCAACTGATTCGTAAAGGTAGAGAGAAACGCGAATATAAGTCTTCCGCACCTGCTTTGAAGGGATGCCCCCAAAAGAGAGGAGTATGTATCGCAGTTAAGACAACTACCCCTAAGAAGCCTAATTCTGCCCTTCGGAAGATTGCGAGAGTCCGCCTTGTAAATGGTATGGAGGTTACTGCATACATTCCTGGAATTGGACACAACTTGCAGGAACACTCGGTGGTTCTAATTCGTGGGGGCAGGGTGAAGGACTTACCTGGTGTACGTTACCATATCATACGAGGTGCTCTGGACGCTGCTGGTGTGGCTAACCGTCAACAAGGGAGATCCAAGTATGGTACCAAGAAGCCCAAGAAGTAATGGGAGGCTAAAAGCGATTGGATTTTTTGTTAAGGAGGGAATGTAATGCCGAGAAAAGGACCTGTTCCTAAACGGGAAGTACTCCCTGATCCCATTTATGGAAGCAAGCTGGTAACCAAGCTCATAAATAAGGTCATGCGCGATGGAAAAAAGACTCTTGCTCAGAGAATTTGTTATGGGGCTTTTGACCTCATTAGGGAAAAAACCGGCAAGGATCCCATGGAGGTCTTTGAGCAGGCCTTGAACAATGTAATGCCTGTATTGGAAGTAAGGCCTCGCAGGGTTGGTGGTGCCACATACCAAGTGCCAGTAGAAGTTAGCCCTGAGAGGAGACAAACGCTGGGCTTGCGCTGGTTGGTTCAATATGCAAGAGAGCGTGGGGAAAGGACCATGGTAGAAAGGCTTGCTGCTGAGATTATGGATGCAGCTAACAATACCGGTGCTTCCGTGAAGAAGAAGGAAGATACCCATAGGATGGCCGAGGCCAACAAAGCCTTTGCCCACTACAGGTGGTAAAGGTCATGTTGTTATGCCATGTGCTGAACCGCGAGGAATGCTGGCTTCAAAGAGGGAGGAGGTGCAACAATGTCAAGAGTACCAATAGAAAGAGTAAGAAATATAGGTATAATGGCGCATATTGACGCTGGTAAGACGACTACTACCGAACGCATCCTGTTCTATAGCGGTAAGATACACAAACTTGGCGAGGTCCATGAAGGGGCTGCTACTATGGACTGGATGGTACAGGAACAGGAGCGCGGTATTACTATAACATCTGCAGCCACTACCGTTACCTGGAGGGACCACTTTGTCAACATTATTGACACGCCAGGGCACGTGGATTTCACTGTAGAAGTGGAACGCTCGCTGCGCGTCCTCGATGGTTCAGTTGCAGTATTTTGTGCAAAGGGAGGGGTAGAACCCCAATCGGAGACCGTTTGGCGTCAAGCCAATAAATATAAAGTCCCTCGTTTGGCTTATGTAAATAAAATGGACATTATCGGAGCTGATTTTTTCAACGTGGTAAACATGATCCGTGAGAGATTGGGAGCCAATGCAGTTCCGATTCAAATTCCTATCGGCGAGGAAGCCGACTTTAGAGGGATGATCGACCTGGTTAAAAATAAGGCCATATATTACCTTGATGACTTGGGGACACAGAGCGAGGAAAAGGAAATACCTGACGAGTTAAAAGACCTTGCCCAGGAATATAGGACAAAGCTTTTAGAGGCTGTCGCTGAGCAAGACGATGAGCTCATGATGAAATACCTGGAAGGCGAAGAGCTTACCGTAGATGAGATCAAGGCGGCGCTTAGAAAGGCTACTATTTCTTTCAAGATAGTGCCTGTGCTTTGCGGTTCATCTTATAGGAACAAAGGGGTACAGTCGTTGCTGGATGCCATTGTGGATTATCTGCCTTCACCCCTTGATTTGCCACCGGTGGTAGGCACATCGCCCGATACTGACGAGGAAATAGTAAGGCATGCATCAGATAATGAGCCGCTGAGCGCTTTGGCCTTTAAGGTAATGGCTGATCCATATGTGGGAAAGCTTGTATACGTCCGAGTCTATTCGGGGGTGCTAAAGTCGGGCACCTATGTATATAACACCACTAGTGGCACAAAAGAGAGAGTTGGGCGTATTCTTCGAATGCATGCCAACCATCGCGAGGAGATCTCCGAGGCTTATGCCGGCGATATAGTAGCGGTGGTGGGATTGAAAAACACCGTAACGGGCCATACCCTGTGCGATGAAAACAACCCCATACTTCTGGAGTCCATGGTATTTCCAGAGCCCGTCATACAGGTAGCGATTGAACCCAAGACAAAGGCAGGCCAGGAGAAGCTGTCGGTTGCCCTTCAGAGGTTGGCCGAAGAAGATCCCACATTTAGGACCTACGTTGACCAAGAGACCGGGCAGACCATCATTGCTGGTATGGGTGAACTGCACCTGGAAATCATCGTAGACCGTTTGGTCAGGGAGTTTAAAGTAGAAGCCAACGTGGGCAAGCCTCAGGTGGCCTATCGAGAGACCATCAAAAAAGCTGTCAAGGCCGAGGGGCGCTTTATCAGGCAGACTGGTGGTCGGGGTCAATACGGACACGTGTGGCTTGAGGTTGAGCCCCTTGAACCGGGTAAGGGCTTTGAGTTTGTCAACAAGATCGTTGGTGGCGTTATTCCTAAGGAATACATTCCCGCCGTTGAAAGCGGCGTCCGCGAGGCCATGGAGAGCGGCGTGCTTGCTGGATATCCCGTAATAGATGTTAGGGTTACCGTCTTCGACGGTTCGTACCACGAAGTGGACTCTTCTGAAATGGCTTTTAAGATAGCGGCTTCCATGGCGTTTAAGGACGAAGTGGACTCTTCTGAAATGGCTTTTAAGATAGCGGCTTCCATGGCGTTTAAGGATGCCATGCAAAAGGCCGATCCTATACTTCTCGAACCCATCATGAAGGTTGAGGTAACCATTCCAGAGGAGTATATGGGAGATGTCATAGGTGATATTTCATCAAGGCGTGGAAGAATCGAAGGTACAGAGCTACGCGGTAATACACAGGTCATAAAGGCTTATGTACCGCTGGCCGAGATGTTTGGCTATGCCACCGACCTTCGTTCAAAGACTCAGGGACGAGGAAGTTATGTAATGCAGATGTCCCACTATGAAGAGGTCCCGAAGAACCTTCTTGAGAAAATTGTAAAGAAGTGAAATTTAAAAATTTGAGGAGGAGGAAAGGAAAAGATGGCGAAGGCGAAGTTTGAGAGGACGAAACCGCATGTAAACATAGGGACGATAGGGCACGTAGACCATGGTAAGACGACGTTGACTGCGGCTAATATTGACAAGGCACCCGAGGAGAAGGAAAGGGGTATAACCATCAGCACTGCGCACGTGGAGTACGAGACGGATAACAGGCACTATGCGCACGTGGACTGCCCGGGGCATGCTGACTATGTAAAGAACATGATAACGGGAGCTGCGCAGATGGACGGAGCGATACTGGTAGTATCAGCAGCAGACGGTCCGATGCCGCAGACACGAGAGCACATACTGCTGGCCAGGCAGGTAGGGGTACCGTACATTGTAGTATTTTTGAACAAGGTAGACATGGTAGACGACGAGGAGCTGCTTGAGCTGGTGGAGATGGAAGTAAGGGAGCTTTTGAACGAATACGAATTTCCTGGGGATGAGATACCGATTATAAGGGGATCGGCATTGAAGGCGTTGGAGGCGGCCCAGAGTGGGGCAGATGTAACGAGTGATCCATGGTGCAAGGCGATATTTGAGCTGATGGATGCGGTAGATGCGTATATACCGACGCCGCAGAGGGATGTAGACAAACCGTTCCTGATGCCGGTAGAGGACGTATTTTCTATTACTGGTAGAGGAACTGTAGCGACAGGTAGGGTAGAGAGAGGCAGGCTGAAGGTATCGGATACGGTTGAGATAGTAGGATTGATGGATAAGCCGAGGGCGACGGTAGTGACGGGAGTAGAGATGTTCAGGAAGACGCTGGATGAGGCGGTAGCAGGGGACAACATAGGAGCACTGCTTAGGGGAATACAGAAGGACGAGGTAGAGAGAGGGCAGGTATTGGCGCAGCCTGGAAGCATCAAGCCGCACACGGAATTTTATGCACAGGTATACGTATTGACGAAGGAAGAGGGAGGAAGGCACACTCCATTTTTCACGGGATACAGGCCGCAGTTTTACTTTAGGACGACGGATGTGACTGGAGTGATAGAGCTACCCGAGGGAGTAGAGATGGTAATGCCAGGGGACAACGTGAACATGAAGGTGAAGCTGATAACGCCCATAGCGATAGAGGAAGGGTTAAGGTTTGCTATAAGAGAAGGTGGCAGGACGGTAGGCGCCGGTGCTGTAACCAAAATCATCGAGTGAAGACGCCTGTGGACGCCGTGGCGATAGCCGTCTTAGATTGCCCGGTGGATGAAGCAGGTGCACAATAGTTTAGTTTAAATGTGGCCGGGTAAAACCTGCGTGGTATTTAAAGGAGGGAGAATATGGCGACTCAAAAAATCAGAATCAAGTTGAAGGCCTATGATCACATTTTGATAGATCAATCGGCCCAGAAGATAGTGGAGACTGCCAAAAGGACAGGAGCAAAAGTATCAGGCCCTATTCCTTTACCGGTTGAAAAGAGCATAATAACCATACTTCGTGCTCCGCATAAATATAAGGATTCCCGCGAGCAGTTCGAAATGAGGACGCACAAGCGCCTGATAGATATACTAAGTCCTACTCCCAAAACTGTGGATTCTTTGATGAAGCTGGATCTTCCTGCTGGAGTGGATATAGAGATCAAACTGTAATTGGTAGGAAGCCACTACTAGGGAATGGAGGTTGAGATGAATGACAAAGGCGATTCTGGGTAAAAAGTTGGGGATGACCCAGGTTTTTACCGAAGATGGCTTGCTGATACCGGTAACCGTGGTGGAAGCAGGCCCTTGCGTTGTTACCCAGATAAAGACTCCAGAAAAAGACGGGTATAGCGCTGTGCAGGTAGGCTTTGAGGATATACCTCAAAGGCTTGTAAATAAACCCTTGAAAGGCCATTTTGATAAAGCGAAGGTTTCATACAAGAGGTATTTAAGAGAACTAAAACTTGCAAACGCTGAGGACTATAAAGTAGGAAGCGAGATAAAAGTCGACATCTTTGCAAAAGGCGATAGGGTTGACGTGACCGGTTATACCAAGGGTAAAGGATTCACCGGTAATATCAAGAGGTGGAATCACAGTAGGGGGCCCGAGAGCCATGGCTCGAAATATCACAGAGGCCCTGGATCCATGGGCTCTACCACATTCCCGGGTCGCGTGTTAAAGACCAAGAAGCTTCCCGGTAGAATGGGAGTTGAAAGGGTAACTATTCAGAATTTGGAGGTTGTTAAAGTAGATCCTGAAAAGAATCTCATGCTGATAAAAGGAGCGGTACCAGGTCCTAAGGGTGCATTGCTCATTATCAAGGAAACTGTAAAACAGGTTGCAAAGGAATAGGGGTAAGAGCTTTTTAGAAGGGAGGATAAGTTATGCCCAACGTAGCTTTGTATAACATGGAAGGCAACCCTGTAGGCGAGATCTATCTGGATGATGGGGTATTTGGAGTGAAAGTCAATGAAGCTGCTATATATCAAGTGGTGAAGATGCAACTAGCCAATAAACGACAGGGCACGCAGTCCGCTTTAACCCGCGGGGAAGTGCGCGGAGGTGGAAGAAAGCCCTGGAGGCAAAAGGGTACTGGCAGAGCGCGGCATGGTAGCATTCGTTCGCCTATATGGATTAAAGGCGGTGTAGTTTTTGCTCCCAAGCCAAGGGACTATTCCTATACGGTACCAAAGAAGATCCGTAGGCTGGCTATGAAGAGCGCATTGTCGTCCAAGGTGGCAAATAATGAGATAGTGGTGCTTGATTCGCTTAAACTATCACAGCCTAAGACTAAGGAAATGGCAAAAGTATTGAAAAATCTCAAGGTCAACCGAAAGGCATTGGTGGTTTTACCAGAAAAGGATGAAACGGTACAGAGAGCTTTGCGAAACATTCCGGGCGTGAAGCTTGCATATATAAACACCCTCAACGTGTTGGATATCCTGAACTATGATACTTTCATAGTTACGCAGGATGCTGTGCGCCGCATAGAGGAGGTGTACGCATAATGAAGAATCCCCATGACATAATTATAAGGCCGGTTTTGACTGAAAAGAGCTACAGGGAGATGCAGAACAGGAAATACACATTTATAGTCGACATAAATGCCAATAAGATAGAGATTAAAAAGGCTATAGAAGAGATATTTGGCGTTAAGGTAGAGAAGGTAAATACCATGCGCTATAGCGGCAAGCTGAAGAGGATGGGTGTCCATGTAGGAAGGACGCCTGCATACAAGAAGGCCATCGTCAAACTTGCACCCGATAGCAAGGAAATCCCGTTCTTTGAAGGAATGGCGCAATAAGGAGGGATAAGGAATCATGGGTATAAAAGTATATAAGCCGACCTCCCCTGGCAGGCGCAACATGAGCGTTTTGACCTTTGAAGAGATTACAAAGAAAGAGCCTGAGAAGTCTTTGTTAGTGCCTTTGAAGAAGCATTCCGGAAGGAACAATGAAGGGCGCATAACCGTCAGGCACAGGGGCGGCGGAGTAAAGAGGAAATACAGAATAATCGATTTTAATAGGGATAAGGACAATGTCCCTGCTAAAGTAGCGGCTATCGAATATGACCCCAACAGGACTGCCAATATAGCCCTGCTCCATTACAAGGATGGCGAAAAGAGGTATATCTTAGCTCCTGTGGGCTTAAAAGTAGGAGATATTGTGATGTCGGGCGAAAATGTCGACATCAAGGTAGGAAACGCTTTGCCCTTAAGGAATATTCCCGTTGGAACTGTCATTCATAACATAGAGCTGTATCCAGGCCGTGGAGGGCAGTTGGTGCGGGCTGCAGGCGGAGCTGCTCAGCTCATGGCAAAAGAGGGAGATTACGCCCATGTCAGGTTGCCCTCTGGCGAAATAAGGATGATACATTTAGATTGCAGGGCTACCATCGGACAGGTTGGAAATTTGGATCATGAGAACGTATCTATCGGGAAAGCCGGCCGTAAGCGCCATATGGGCATACGTCCTACGGTACGTGGTTCTGCTATGAACCCGGTAGACCATCCTCATGGCGGTGGTGAGGGTAAAGCACCTGTTGGACGACCAGCGCCTGTTACACCATGGGGTAAACCCACTCTGGGTTATAAGACAAGGAAAAAGAATAAGGAATCCGATAAGTATATTATCAAGCGTAGGCGTTAGTTTTAAATGTAGTTTGCTTGGATGAAGGGAGGCGAATGTATGAGCCGTTCTACGAAGAAAGGTCCCTTTGTAGCTGAAAGTTTGCTTAAAAAAATTAGAGCTATGAATAAGTCAGGCAAAAAATCAGTTATCAAGACCTGGTCCAGGGCTTCTACGATTATACCCGAGATGGTGGGGCACACTATAGCGGTACATGACGGGCGCAAGCATGTTCCGGTGTACATCACGGAAGAGATGGTAGGGCACAAGCTGGGCGAGTTTGCTCCTACCAGGACGTTTAGAGGGCACGATGACAAGGGCGAAAAATCTACATCGCTGAAATAAGCATTGTGCCATTTAACGAAAGGAGGCAGTAAGTATGGCTACCAGGATGAGGGAAAAAGCGAAAGCTCGCGAGGAAAACAAGGATAGGCGTCCCAGAGCGATCGCTAAATATATCAGGATGTCCCCCAGAAAGGTGAGGGCGGTAATAGATTTGATCCGTGGGAAAACGGTTAATGAGGCCTTGGCCATACTGGCCAATACGCCACGAGCTGCTACAAAGCCAGTGATGAAAGTTCTAAAATCTGCTATCGCTAACGCGGAGAACAATATGAACATGAGCCAGGACAACCTGTATGTGGCGGAGGTATATGCAGATCAAGGTCCTACTCTAAAGAGAATTAGGCCGCGCGCCAGGGGTATGGCTTATATGATCCGTAAGAGGACCAGCCATATTACCGTCGTGTTAGATGAGATCAAGAAGTAGGGAGGGATAATTTCGTGGGTCAAAAAGTACACCCCCATGGATTGAGGGTTGGTATCATAAAGGATTGGGACGCTAAATGGATTGCTCCGAAGAAATATATTGCCGACACCTTGATAGAGGACGTAAAGATAAGGGAGCTAATCAAGAATAAGCTCTATACAGCCGGCATTTCTAGGATTCAGATTGAAAGGGCCGCCAATAAGATCAGCATCAATGTCCATACCGCCAAGCCGGGGATCGTTATAGGAAAAGGGGGGGCCGGCATTGAAGCTTTGAAGAATGAATTAGAGAAGTTTACCAAGAAAACGGTCATGATCAATATTATTGAAGTGAAGGTTCCCGAGCTTGATGCCCAGCTGGTGGCGGAAAACATTGCTGCCCAGATTGAGAAGAGGATCTCTTTCAGACGTGCCATGAAGCAGGCAATTTCGCGGGCCATGAAAGCAGGTGCCAAGGGAATAAAGACTATGGTATCTGGCCGTTTGGGCGGAGCAGAAATTGCAAGAAGTGAGGGATATCATGAAGGGACCATACCGCTTCAAACCTTGAGGGCGGATATCGATTATGGATTTGCAGAAGCCCATACCACATATGGACGCATTGGCGTGAAGGTGTGGGTCTATAAAGGAGATGTTCTCCCAAAAGCCAAGAACAGGGACTTACCAAAAGTAAAAGGGGGAAATACCGATGTTAATGCCTAAGAGAGTAAAGTATCGCAAACAGCAGCGTGAATACGGATTACAGGCATTAGAGCCTGGTTGGATCACCAGCAATCAGATTGAGGCCGCGCGTATTGCTCTTACCAGGTATACCAGAAGAGGCGGAAAGGTATGGATAAAGATTTTCCCACATAAGCCGGTTACAAAGAAGCCTGCTGAGACCCGAATGGGTAGCGGAAAA
>JAMNZI010000154.1 GCA_023622385.1 Bacillota bacterium
AACAACTCGTGGAAAAATTCAAACGCTAACTTTGCGGCACAACCTTAAGCTCTACATCCGGCAAACGCTTCTCCATATCCTGTATTATGTTTTTATCCCCATTCCCTGGAGACCCGGGCGATTCACCCATAATCACAATGGAAACATTATTCTTTCTTGCAAAATCCACCAGCGTATCCACTACATGGTCCGAACGGAGTACCGTCATTTCGGCCCCCGCCTCCTTGGACACTTGAAACAGGTAATCCAGTGCTTCCCCTTCATCGGGATTACCCAGAAAATTCACCCCATTTTTAGCCACATGAACCACATACAGTTTAGCATTGGTAGACCCTTTTGCAATCTGCTTTCCCAGTTCTATTAAGCGCTGGCAAGCCTTTTGTCGCGTCACGCAAATCATCACGTTGCACTCGTTAGCCATTGGACAACCCCTTTTCCTTAAAAAAGCCTAAAGTATGTCATTTTAATCAAAATCCTTCACCCATCACCTCCCTCACATCGGTAACCAAAACGAAAGCTAAAGGATCCACCTGGTTTACGATGGCCTTTAGCTGTACCACTTGTGCTCTATTCACCACGCATAAAATGACATTCTTCCTCTGCATGGTATATGCTCCTCTACCTTCTAAAAAGGTAACCCCTCTGTCCATTTCGGTCATAATCCTGTGGCTTATTTCATCGGAGTGGTCAGAAACGATGATAAAAGCCTTGGCGGAATTCAAGCCTTCCAGCATCAGGTCTATCACCCGAGCGCTTAAGTAAAGGGATACTAGTGCATAAAGCGCCTGACTTGGCCCAAAAACAATGGCAGCCGTCAGCACCACTAAAAAGTCGACAACAAAGAGTATCCAGCCCACTCCCACCAAAGGATAAAATTTATGCACTATCTTAGCGAACAGGTCGGTACCACCGGTGGTGGCGTTACCCTGAAACACAAGTCCCAGCCCAAAGCCCATCAGCACGCCGCCGTAGATAGAGGCAAGTATGGGGTCATCGGTAAGCGAGGGAACCTTTATGAGATCAATAAATGCCGATAGCAATACCGTAGCCAAAAGAGTCTTAAATCCAAAATCTTTACCCAATTCTTTAACGGCCATTATAAATATGGGCACATTGAGAAGCAGCGTAGTAACGCCTACGGGAATCCCAAAAAGGTAGTACAATACCGTCCCTATACCGCTTAACCCTCCGGGAGCAATCTTGTGTGGTATAAAGAAGAAGTTGAATGCCAGCGCGGTCAAAAATGTACCCACTGCTATGAGTACATAATCTTTTATCAGTGAATACAGCTTTTTCATGCAGTACTCCTCTTTAGCTCTTTTGTTATACCCAATATAGTACTCTTCCTTGCACATGTAAGGATTAGATCCCTCACCAGTTATCTCTAATCCACAATCAGGCCATTTACAATCAAAAATTAAACGCCCGCCCCATCCCGATTTACAGATCAATGAGTCCTAGGCTTATCTGCAGTGCCTCGTTTACCTTTTCCATGACCTCGGACGACAGCGTGCATATTTTCTCCCTCAGCCTCTTTTTATCAATAGTCCTTATTTGTTCAAGCAGAATAACCGAATCCTTGGGCAGCCCATACTCGGATGCGCTGAGCTCTATATGTGTGGGAAGCTTGGCCTTGTTAATTTGCGAAGTAATGGCCGCCACGATGACGGTGGGACTGTATTTGTTTCCTATATCGTTTTGCACGATGAGCACCGGCCTCACTCCGCCCTGCTCAGAGCCCACTACAGGACTGAGGTCAGCGTAATAGATTTCTCCCCTTCTCACTATCATGACCAATCATTCACTCTCCGACAAAAGGGCTTCATAAGTCGCCAACGCCTCGTTGCTGGATTCAAACCCTACTTTGCTCAACTCGGCATTTATTCTTGCCATCTCTTCATAGCCCTTTTTCATTTTTTCCCTTATTTCCATCTTATGCCTCTCCCTAATGTAAAGTTTCATTGCTTCTCGAATAAACTCGCTCCTATTTCTCTTTTCAATTGCGACAATCTCATCTACTTCCCTCAAAAGGCTATCAGGTAAGCTCACCAAAATCTTCTTTAATTCAGCCACAGTGGGCACCTCCTATAAATTATGTACTCAAGATTCCCACCCTAAATTCTCCCTAGAAAAAACCGGAGCTTCCCACATGCACAAAATTATTCCCTGCCCCTACAGCCCAATACCGGTTATGCTTATTCGGAAAAGCAGGAATATCTATAAGATCTCACGCTGACGTGTTAACATACATCATAACCATATTCAGTATTATATACGATGTCACCATCTTTTACAATGACCTACCAACAAATTATACATCTTCTTAAGCGCCAGCGGCACGGCATCAAGTATATCTCCAGCTATCATCCCTGCGTGACCACGGGCGTCAGCCGCCAAATCTCCCGCATAACCGTGAACAAACGCACCCAATACCGCTGCATCAAAAGGCTCATACCCTTGTGCGATAAATCCAGCGATGATGCCGGTTAACACATCACCGCTTCCCGCCGTAGCCATCCCGGAGTTCCCAGTAGTGTTAAAGTATATTCTGCCATCCGGATGGCACACCACAGTAGTGGCGCCCTTTAGCAATACCACCACTCCTGTTTCCCGTGAGAACCTTTGTGCCACCTCCGCAGGAGCCTCCACAATTTGAGCAACGCTCAATCCTGTCAGCCTTGCCATCTCTCCAGGATGGGGCGTAATCACCACAGGCCCTGTATGCTTACTAAGCAGGCTAATATCCCGGGATATATTATTTAATCCATCTGCGTCTAATACTATGGATATATCAATATTGCCTAAAATATTCCTTAAAACTTCAAACACAGCACCGCTTTTCCCCAGCCCCGGCCCTACAGCCAAAACATCCGCATCCCTTACCAGGTCCAATACATCATCTAGGGCTTCCTCCTGCAGGCACCCCGTTCCATGGTCCTGCAGCGGCCTGGTCATAACCTCGGTCAGCTTGTTCTCCAAAATATCATTTAGGCTGGCCGGTATCCCCAGAGTT
>JAMNZI010000012.1 GCA_023622385.1 Bacillota bacterium
TAACACCGATGAGTTTTCCATGGGGCTAACTACTGAATCTTCCTATTTTCATGAGACGCGAAACCCCTGGGATTTAAACCGCATTGCGGGAGGGGCTAGTGCAGGCGCTGCTGCTGCCGTGGCAGCTGATGAGGTATTTTATGCGCTGGCTACCGATGTTGGAGGTTCGCTCAGAAGGGCAGCGGCTTTTTGCGGCGTGGTGGGGTTAAAACCTACATATGGAATGGTATCACGCTATGGAGTGATATCCTCGGCCTCTTCCATGGATCAAGTGGGTCCTGTTGCCAAAGATGTTAGGGACTGTGCCCTGGTATTTCAAGCTATTGCTGGAAAGGACAAGGCTGACCCCATGACTGCAGGAGCAATGGATGCCGATTATGTCCAGGCGCTGGCGGATGACGTAAATGGCTTGCGCATAGGGCTGCTTAAGGAATGCTTTGACCAAGATGTGGACAAGGACGTTAAAGAGGCTGTTTTGAATGCTGCCAAGAGTCTTGAAGGGCTAGGCGCCCGTATAGAAGAAATATCGCTGCCCAGCGTAGAGCTTGCATCTGCTGCTTATTGCGTCATCCTATCGGCTGAGGCCAGCTCCAACCTGGGACGCTACGACGGGATTAAATACGGTTACAGGGTGGAAAAGTGCCAGGACCTGGATGATCTATATAAGAAAACCAGAACGGAAGGATTTGGTGATGAGGTTAAATTAAGGGTCATGCTGGGGACTTATGCCTTGAGTGCTGGAAACTATGAGCGCTATTATCTGCAGGCGTTAAAGGTAAGGACCATAATAAAGGATGAATTGGAAAAAGCCTTTGAAAAGTTCGATACCATAGTGCTGCCTACCTGTCCTACCACCGCTTGGAGGTTTGGAGACAAGGTGGACAACGCTCTAGCAACGTTCCTTGCCGATAAATATACAGCGCCGGCCAGCATTGCCGGGGTGCCGGCCATAACGGTACCCTGCGGTTTTGACGCCGAAGGGCTTCCCATCGGCATGCAGCTTATGGGTAAGCCATTCAGTGAGGCGACCCTGCTGAGGGTAGCGTTTACTTTCGAGCAAAACACCGATTACCACATCAAGCGCCCGGCCATCGACTGGAGGTGATATAGCCATGAAGTACGAAGTGGTTATTGGTTTGGAGATCCACGCGGAGCTTTCGACTCAATCAAAGGCTTTTTGTGGGTGCAGTACGAAATTTGGTGCTGCTCCCAATACCCAGTGCTGCCCTGTCTGCATCGGCATGCCTGGAGTTCTCCCTGTTATAAACAAGAAGGCGCTGGAGTATACCATTAAAGCGGGTTTGGCTTTAAACTGTAGCATAGCACGGTACACCAAGATGGATAGGAAGAATTATTTCTATCCTGATCTGCCCAGAGCGTGCCAGATATCCCAGTATGATGTACCAGTGTGCCAGAATGGATATTTGGATATAGTGGTTAATGGAACGACGAGGCGTATAGGCATAAACCGGATTCATCTTGAGGAAGATGCAGGAAAGCTGCTCCACGATCAGTATGCCGACAGTACGCTGGTGGACTTAAATAGGAGCGGCGTTCCGCTGATTGAGATAGTCACGGAACCCGACTTAAGGTCTGCTGAAGAGGCGAAGGTATTCCTGGAGGATTTGAGGTCCATCCTCCGATATATAGATGTGTCCGATTGTAAGATGGAGGAGGGTTCGCTGCGCTGCGACGTCAACATTTCGGTAAGGCCTGAAGGCCAGAAGGAGTTTGGGGTGCGTACCGAGATGAAGAACTTAAACTCCTTCCGGGCGGTTTACAGGGCAATAGAGTACGAGGCCAATAGGCAGATAGCCATACTGGAGGAAGGCGGAACGGTGCTTAGGGAGACGCGCCGCTGGGATGACGGCGTTGGAAAGAGCTTCTCCATGCGGGCCAAGGAACATGCGCAGGATTATAGATATTTCCCCGAGCCCGATCTTCCGCCAATTGAGATAGATGGCCAATGGGTGGAAGAGATAAGAAAGCAAATTCCGGAATTGCCTGCTCAAAAACAGCGCAGATATGTGGAAGAGTATGGTTTACCCGAATACGATGCCGGAATTCTGACTTCGTCAAGGGATTTGGCTAACTACTTCGAAAGGTGCGTCAAGCTGTATGAAAATCCCAAGGTCATAAGCAACTGGCTTATGGGTGACTTCTTAAGGTTGGTCAACGAGAAAAATATGGAGATATCCAATGTGCCTGTGACTGCTGAAAGCCTGGTTAAGCTGCTCAAGTTGGTGGACTCGAAGGTTATAAGCGGACCCATCGCCAAAACCGTGTTTGAAGAGATGTTTAACACCGGAAAGGACCCCGAAGCCATTGTTGAAGAGAAAGGCCTCAAACAGATAAGCGACAGGGATGAGCTGGTGAGTGTTATAAAGAAAGTTCTGGCAGAAAACCCCAAGTCGGTGGAAGATTACAAGAACGGTAAGAAAAAAGCCCTGGGCTTTTTAGTAGGACAGACCATGAAGGCCACCAAAGGCAAAGCCAACCCACAGCTTGTCAATGAGATACTCCTGGAAGAACTGGAAAAGTAAAGGGCGGTCAATTGGCCGCTCTTTATTTTTGATAGAGGTACTTTGGGCTATTGTAAGATATCGGTAACCACTGATAAAATAAAAACTGTTTGACTTTCGATTAAATAGTGGTACAATATTATAAGCAATATTTGAAGATATAATGTGTTATACGGAGGAAAACCGTGAATATAGGTAAAATATCAAATGAATTCTTAAAAAACCAGATTATTTCGAAGTTAACAATTAAACGCAAGGATGTATTGCTGGGACCTGGTATAGGCAGGGACTGTAGCATATTGGATTTTGGTGATGAATTGTGTATAATTTCAAGTGACCCGATAACCGGGGCGTCCAGCCAAATGGGATACATAGGGGTTCACGTTTGCTGTAACGATATAGTGACCACCGGTGCGGAAGTTGTGGGAGTGACGCTGACCGTTTTGGTTCCACCCAATGCTGAGGCTGCGGACATTGAGCAGGTGATGGCAGATGCCGAACGTGCGGCCCGGGAACTTAATATAGATATTTTGGGCGGCCATACAGAGGTTACAGATGCCGTTTCCAGGATGGTGTTGTGCCTTACAGCCGTTGGCAGGGTAAGAAAGGAAAGAGCGGTATTATTTTCAAACGCCCGAGTTGGAGACGACATAGTGATTACCAAGACAGCGGGTATGGAAGGCACCGCCATTTTGGCCTATGATAAGGAAGAACTGCTGTTGCGCCATTTTCCCGTGGATCTGGTTCAGAGGGCCAAGGATTTTATAAAGCACATCAGCGTCGTAAAAGAAGGCAGGCTTGCCAGCTCGTTTGGCGTGCATGGAATGCACGATGCAACCGAAGGCGGTGTGCTGGGAGCCATATGGGAGGTCAGCGAGGCTATGGGTAAGGGGGTAGAGGTAGATATAAGGCGCATACCCGTAGCTACTGAGACTGCAGCCATCTGCCGCTTCTTCAATATAGACCCTTTGAGGCTTATCTCAAGCGGTTGCATGGTTATAGTTACGCCAAAAGGAGAAAAACTTATCGAGTTCCTCAACGCCAACGGCATCGAAGCCGCTGTTGTAGGAAAGGTTATAGATGGTACCGCTAAATGGCTGCTCACCGAGGAAGGGCGCGTTCTTCTTGACCCGCCAGGTGCCGACCAGCTTTATGAGGCTCTGCGTTTTACATAAATCTTCTCAGAGCAGGGCAAAAAGCAGGTTTTTAATGGGTATAATTTATGTTATAATACTAAATTGAATGTGCCATAAGCTTTATATAGATTGGAGAGGCTTAAACTTTGAAAACGGGCTTTTATAAATCGGTAATAACATGAGAACTTCATGACTATAATACAAAACGTAGAAACGGAGACGGTGAGTATGATTCACAGCATGACGGGGTTTGGCAGAGGTAAGATAGAAGACCAAGGCAGACAGATGTCTATAGAAATAAAGACGCTAAATCACCGTTTTTTAGATGTCTATGTCAAATTGCCGCGCACTCTGTCGTTTCTTGAAGAGGATATAAGGAGTTTGGTTCAGCAGCATCTAGCAAGAGGGAGGGTGGAAGTGGCCGTAAGTTACTGCAGCCAGCGAAGCGATGCCGTAGACGTACAGGTCAACCAACCTCTTGTCGAGGCTTATCTAGCATGCTTTAACAAACTGGCACAGGAGCATAACTTACGGGATGATATTTCGGTATCGTCTTTGCTCAATATTCCTGATGCTTTCGTCGTCAATGAAGTGGAAGAGGATGAGGAAGCGCTTAGACAGATGGTAAGGGCTCTTATGGAGCAGGTGCTCGATCAAGTAAAGGAGATGCGCAGAAAAGAGGGAGAGAACTTAAAGGAGGATTTGCTGGAGCGCATAGACAGGGTGGAATCCATGTTGAAATGCGTTGAGCAGCGGGCTCCTCAAGTGGTGGAGGAGTATCGCCAAAAGCTTAAAAGCCGGCTAAAAGACCTGCTTCAGGGTTCAGAATTGGACGAAAGCCGTTTTAACATGGAAGTGATGTACTTTGCCGAAAGGTGCAACATAACCGAGGAGATAGTCAGGCTCTTCAGCCATTTTGAGCAGTTCAGGAATGCTCTAGAATCTGTTGAACCCATAGGCAGGCGGCTTGATTTCCTGGTCCAGGAGATGAATCGGGAAGTCAATACCATTGGCTCTAAAGCAAATGATTTGACCATAATTAACCTTGTTGTTGATATAAAGAGCGAGATAGAGAAGATAAGGGAACAGGTTCAGAACATCGAGTAAAGCTGAAAAGGAGAGTGTGATATGAGCATTAAATTGGTCAATATAGGATTTGGGAATATAGTCTCAGCTAATCGCCTTATAGCAATTGTCAGTCCAGAATCGGCACCCATAAAGAGAATCATACAGGAGGCGCGCGAGAGAGGCATGCTCATCGATGCCACCTATGGTAGAAGGACCAGGGCTGTCATAATCACCGACAGCGACCACGTTATATTGTCTGCCGTTCAACCCGAGACGGTAGCTCACCGCGTCAATGCAAAAGATAATGTTCCTTCCACTTCCACAGCGTCTGAAGAAGAGGAAGAGGAGTAAAGATAACCGTGAAGTTCACCATGTTTGATAAAGGGCTCCTAATCGTGGTATCAGGTCCTTCAGGCGCAGGAAAAGGCACTGTATGTAGCGCGTACCTCGAAAGAAACCCGCATGCCATACTTTCGGTATCGGTGACCACGCGCAAACCCCGCGTTGGAGAAAAGGAAGGAGTTAACTATTTTTTTAGGGACAAGGAAACTTTTCTCAAAATGGTGGAGAATGGTGAGTTTTTGGAGTACGCTGAAGTTTACGGCAACTATTACGGTACTCCCAAAAAATTTGTTGAGGAAAAGCTGGCTGCTGGCAGGGATGTTATACTGGAGATCGATATACAGGGCGCACTACAGATAAAAGATCGCTTCCCCGAAGCGGTATTTGTGTTCATAATCCCTCCTTCTATGGAGGAGCTTAAAAGGCGCATCGTCAAGCGCGGGACGGAGGATGCTGAGGCCATTTATAGGAGATTTCAAAGCGCCTATAGGGAATTGAACTATATCTCCCGCTATAATTATGTCATCATAAATGATACGGTGGATAGCGCTGTAGCTAAGTTGGAGGCTATCGTGCTTGCTGAAAAATGCCGTGTGGACAGAAACAAACAGCTATATTTAGAACTGGTGGGGAGGGGTTGATGATGCTTTATCCGTCTCTGAATGACCTCATGAAGAGGGTTGACAGCCGTTATACCCTTGCGGTAGCGGTGGCAAAGCGTGCAAGGCAACTGGTGGCAGGAGCAAAGCCTTTGATTTCGACGGAGTCCACCAAGCCTGTCACTATTGCGACCGAAGAGATAAACGCGGGTAAGGTATTATACAAACGGACAAAAGAAGGTATAAAGTGATATGGACGCTTTGAAGGGAAAAAAGGTGGTCATTGGTATAACGGGCGGGATTGCTGCATACAAAGCAGCCGAGGTGGTGAGCTCTCTCGTCAAAAGGGGAGCACATGTGAAGGTCATAATGACGGCTCATGCCATGGAATTCATAAAGCCTCTTACGCTGGAAACCCTATCGGGCAATCCGGTCTACTATGATATGTTTTCCAGACCCGGGACATGGGAGATAGACCACATATCCCTTGCCAAGTGGGCTGACCTACTGGCAGTGGTACCCGCCACTGCCAATATTTTGGGTAAAGTGGCCCATGGTATAGCCGATGACCTTTTATCTACCACCATCATGGCCACCAGAGCGCAGGTCATATTTGCCCCTGCTATGAACACCAATATGTACACCAACCCCATCGTTCAGGAGAATATAAGCTTTTTAAAGAGCAAGGGGTATATGTTTGTTCCACCGGCTGCCGGAAGATTGGCCTGTGGTGACTATGGCGAGGGAAAGCTGGCCGATATTCAGGATATCCTTGCCGCAATAGAGGGTTATTTTTCGAGAAGGAGCGATTTAAAAGGCTTAAGGATACTGGTGACTGCGGGGCCAACGAGGGAGTATCTGGACCCCGTCAGGTTTATCAGCAATCCCTCGTCGGGTAAGATGGGTTATGCCATTGCCGCCGCATGCGCTGAAAGGGGAGCCGAGGTGGAGTTGGTATCAGGTCCTGTATCCATATCGCCCCCACCTGGGGTAAAGCTTTACCGGGTTGAAACGGCTCAGGAGATGTTTGAAAAGGTAATGGCCATCTTTCCATCGTGCCACATGGTTTTCAAGGCCGCAGCGGTAGGAGATTATCGCCCTGAAACTTGCTATCCCACCAAGATAAAAAAGGACAACGATAAATTAATTTTAACGCTGGTAAAGAACCCCGATATATTGAAAGAGTTGGGCCAGCGTAAAGGCAAATGCATACTGGTTGGCTTTGCAGCCGAAACGGAGAATATCGAGGAATATGCCAAGAAGAAGATGCGCGAGAAAAACTTGGATTTCATAGTGGCAAACGATGTGACCCGGCAGGGTGCAGGGTTTGAAAAAAACACAAATGAGGGCTTATTGATCACTCGCGAGGGAGAGGTCATCTCCATCCCTCAAATGGACAAAAGGGAATTTGCGCATAGGATAATCGATGAGGTCATAAAGAGATGTCCTGCTTTGTGCCGGGGCTCCAACTGAACTGAAGGGTACCTTGCTTGTACCCTTTTTGTTTAGTTTGTTGCAGTATTGGAAATACAGCTGCTCTGTTTGGCATGTGGGTCAGATGAGGGGGAGTTTGGTGGAAAGCGATGTCATATATGCCGGTGTGATAATCGATCAGGCCCATCCCTCCCTTGACAGGGTGTTCCATTATATAATACCTCCCGAGTTAAGGGATAAAGTTCAAGTGGGAATGAGGGTACAGGTGCCATTTGGCATGGGGAACAGGATGGTGGAGGGCTATGTAGTAAGGCTGGATATTGCGGCTGATGTGCCGGATGACAAAATCAAGGCGATAGACAAAGTACTGGACGATTATCCAGTGCTTCCTCAATCCATGATCCCCCTTATAAGTTGGATGAAGGAGGAGTACCACTGCCTATCCATAGATGCCATCAGATGTATGGTTCCTCCTGGCCTCAGAGCCAATGTTAAAAAGAAGGCTCGCAAATTGGTATTTTTAAACGATTACGGGGATGTGATGGAGGAACGCATTGACCATATTGCCAAAAAGTCTAAGTACATGGCTGAAGTCTTGAGGCTCTTGGCCCAGCAGGATGGCATACCCCTTGAAGAGGTAAGGGCGGTTACCAAAGCGCCGTTGTCCAGCATAAAAAGCCTGGAAAAGCGGGGATGGATTCGCATAGAAGAGCAAGAGGTATACCGCAGCCCCTGGAATTATGAACCCGATACAGGCCTTCAGCCAAAGGTTTTGACCGACGAGCAGAGGTCGGCCATTAAAACGCTAGAAGCTGCGCTTATTAAGGGCTGTGGCAAGTTTTTGCTCCAGGGGGTGACCGGCAGCGGCAAGACCGAGGTGTATATCCAGGTTGCACAAAAAGCCATAGCTTTAGGCAAACAGGTCATCGTGCTGGTGCCCGAGATATCCTTGACTCCCCAGACGGTGGAGCGGTTTAAAAGCCATTTTGGTGAGCGGGTGGCCATATTGCACAGCGGTTTATCCCTGGGCGAACGATATGATGAGTGGCGTAGGATTAGAAACCAGCAAGTGGATATTGTGGTGGGGGCGCGTTCAGCCGTTTTTGCCCCCTTCGAGCGGCTGGGCCTTATTATCGTGGATGAGGCCCATGAGGACAGCTATAAGTCGGATATGCAGCCCAGGTACCATGCGGTGGGTGTCGCCTGCAAGAGATGCGAGCTTGAAGGAGCGGTGCTTCTGCTGGGTAGTGCTACCCCTTCCCTTGTCGATTATTACCTGGCACACAAGGGGATGTATAAGGCCATAAAGATGGAGCACAGAGTGGATTACCGCCCCTTGCCGCCGGTGGAGATTGTGGACATGCGCAAGGAGATAGAGCTGGGTAACCGCAGCATACTGAGCGGTGCGCTTTACCGTGCCTTGGCCGATGTGCTGCAAAAAGGCGAACAGGCTATACTGCTGGTCAATCGCAGGGGCTATGCGCAGTTTGTATCATGCCGCTCGTGCGGGTTTGTGGTCAAATGCTACAACTGCGATATATCGCTGACCTATCACGCTTATGATAAAACGCTAAAATGTCACTATTGCGGAGCCAGCTATCCGTATCCCCACATATGCCCCAGCTGCGGCAGCAAGTACATCAAACACTTTGGTATTGGGACTCAGCGGGCTGAAGAGGAGATAAAGAAGCTATTCTCTCAGGCCCGCATAATAAGGATGGATATGGATACCACTTCGACCAAAGGAGCACACCAGCGGATTTTGAGGGCTTTTGGAGAGGGGAAATATGATATTTTGCTGGGCACCCAGATGATCGCCAAGGGGCTGGATTTCCCCAGGGTGACGCTTGTGGGGGTGATTGCAGCTGATACTTCGCTGCACTTGCCCGATTATCGAAGCAGCGAAAAGGCTTTTCAGCTGATAACTCAGGTAGCAGGACGTGCCGGACGGGGGCCTCGAGGTGGAAGGGTCATCATACAGACGTATCAGCCACAGCATTATGCTATACTGTTTGCGGCAAGGCATGATTACGTTGGATTTTATAACAGGGAAATGGAGATACGCAAACAGTTTTTGTACCCGCCGTTTTCACACATCATCAGAATTTTGATGATGGGAGAGGTGGAAGAGGACCTCATACGGCTGGCCGTTGATACCAGGGATTGGCTGAAACAAAGGATTGACGGCAGCCCGGTGTTGAAACAGGGGCTGATTGATGTAGGGGCGTATTCGGCGCCTCTCGAAAGGATCAACAACAGATACAGGTGGCAGGTGCTTATACGCATCAGGCCTGATGATATATACAAGCAGGCGTATCATCGGCTGGTGGATGAATGCATGGAGAGGTTTATGGGCGTTAAGGAGACCACTATCGTGGATTTTTATCCATTGAGTCTGCTTTAGAAAGGATGATCGCTTTGGCAATAAGGAAGATTATGATATACGATAAGGATGATGTGTTGCGGAAGAAGTCCAAGCCGGTAGAAAAAATCGATAAAAGGATCTTGGAGCTGTTGGATGACATGGCCGAGACAATGAGGCATGCCGATGGGGTAGGCCTGGCAGCTCCCCAGGTAGGGATACTGCGAAGAGTGGTAGTAATCGATGTGGGGGAAGGATTGATCGAGCTTATAAACCCCGAAATCGTAGAAACTTCGGGGCAGCAACGGGGTGCGGAAGGATGCCTTAGCATCCCGGGAGTGAGAGGGGAGGTAATACGCCCCGAAAAGGTCAAGGTAAAGGCTCTCAACAGGAAAGGCGAGCCCATCGAGATCACCGGGACCGGATTGCTTGCTCGGGCGCTATGCCATGAAATCGATCACCTGGATGGCATACTGTTTATCGATAAGGTAGTTCCCGGGACGCTTGAGGAGGGATGAATGTGCTGAGGATCGTATTCATGGGTACTCCCGAGTTCGCCATACCATCTCTTGAAGCGATTGTCAGCAGCGGCCACCAGATAATAGGCGTGGTTACACAGCCGGATAAGCCCAAAGGTCGGGGGCAAAAGCTCACTCCTCCCCCGGTTAAGGAATGGGCTGTTGCAAGGGCTATACCGGTCTATCAGCCCGAAAAGGCAAGGGATCCGGAGTTTATAAGGATGTTAAAAGAGATGGCGCCCGACCTCATAGTCACCGCTGCCTACGGGCAGATATTGCCAAAAGAGATACTCGATATCCCACCATTGGGATGTATAAACGTCCATGCGTCCTTGCTTCCTAAGTATCGCGGCGCTTCACCCATACAACAGGCTTTGATAGATGGCGAGACTGAGACGGGCGTAACTATAATGTATATGGATGTGGGCATGGATACCGGGGATATAATACTTCAGAAGAGCATTCCAATACACCCCGATGAGCAGGCCGATGAATTGCATGACCGGCTGGCCATGCTGGGAGGACAAGCGCTAGCAGAGGCGCTAAAACTGTTTGAAAAGGGACGGCCTGCCGGGCGCCCTCAGGAGCATGACAAGGCCACTTACTGTAAAAAGATAGACAAGTCCATGGGCAATATCGATTGGGCCCAGAGCGCCCTCCGCATCAAAAATTTGGTGAGGGGATTGACGCCCTGGCCCGGAACCTTTACCTTCCTTGGAGACCAGCGCATAAAAGTATGGAAGGTACAGGAATGGGAATACTCTACACTGGGAACCTATACCCCCGGACAGGTGGTAGCAGCGGATCAGCGTCAGGGGTTAGTAGTGGCTTGCGGTGATGGATTCTTGCGGCTTGTCAGGATACAGGGAGAAGGCAAGAAGACCATGGAAGACGTTGAATTTTTAAGGGGCAACCCCATACCGGTGGGCGTCGTATTCAAAAGCGAGCCATCTTCTGAAGCGCTCTTATGATGTGGAGAGAAAAGGCAGTGCAAACGATAAATTTTTTGGAGTGAATATGTGTTGCCCTATTTCAAATCCGTTGATTTTAAGGAGAATCGTGGAGCGAGCATTATGGAGACTAGAACCGATGTTGCAAGGGAAACCGCCTTGCGGGTGTTGAAAGAGGTAAATCATGACGGCAAGTATTCCAATATAAGCTTGAAGCACCATTTGAGGAAAGCTAACCTTTCTGATAGGGATGCTGCTTTTGTGGCTCAACTAGTTTATGGTACTCTGGAACGGCAGATCACCATCGACTGGGTTTTGAACAAGTTTTGCAACTTAAAGCGGGCCAACCCGTGGGCAATGAACATTCTGAGGATGGGATGCTATCAGATCATGTATATGGATCGGGTGCCTGACTTTGCGGTTTGCGATGAATCGGTCAAACTGTGCAAAAAGTACTGCAATAAAGCACTGGCGGGCTTTGTAAACGGCGTGCTCAGGAATATCGTAAGGAATAAGGACGGCATTTCGTTTCCCACAAAGGAAGATGACCCTGTGCTCAACCTATCCCTTACTTACAGCTACCCCATGTGGCTGGTAAAAAAGTGGACCGACGATTATGGCATAGAGTTGGCAGAGGCCATGGTGATGCCGCCTGTGGGCGATGGCGATTACGTCACCATAAGGGTCAACACAAACAGGATAACGAAGGATGAGCTTAAAGAGCGGTTAATGCAGCAGGGCATTGAGTGCGCCGATGGATTGTATATAAAGGATGAGGCTTTAAGGCTACGCAATGCTGGCGATATTGAGAATAATCCCCTGTATGCCCAAGGCCTTTTTACGGTACAGGGCGAAAGCTCCGTGCTGGTCGTACGCGTTCTTGACCCCCAGAAGGGCCAGCTTGTCATAGATGCCTGCAGCGCTCCTGGCGGTAAGGCCACCCATATGGCCGAGCTGATGGGCAATCAGGGGCGCATACTGGCATGGGATGTCCATCCTCAAAGGGTTGAGCTTATAAGCTTCAACGCCGCGAGGCTGGGGGCAGCCATAGTGGAGCCCCGGCAGCAGGATGCTCGGGAGTTTCAGCCAACTCTTGAAGGGCAGGCTGATAGGGTGCTTATCGATGCGCCGTGCAGCGGATGGGGAGTAATACACAAGAAGCCCGATATAAAGAACAATATAAAGCGGGAGGACCTTGATGAACTTTATGACCTTCAAAGGCACATCCTTTCTACTTGTTCTCGCTATGTAAAGCCGGGGGGCATACTGGTTTACAGCACGTGTACCATGAATGTGGACGAAAACCAGAGGGTTATTGAGAAATTTTTGGAGCGCAATCCCTACTTTATATTGGATGACTTTACGTATTTATTACCGGAAGGCTTAAAAGATTCAGTTATCCGGCCGGGAATGATTCAGCTCATCCCTTCCAGGGATGGAATAGATGGCTTTTTCATTGCCAGGCTAAAGAGGATGAGGTGACCATGAGAGAAAAGCAAGATATTTTGAGCTTGTCTTTGGAAGAAATACAGCAGGCGATGCAGGAATTGGGACAGCCCCATTATCGTGCTCGGCAGATACTTCAGTGGCTTCACAGGGGTGTAAAAAGTTTCGACGATATGACCGATTTGCCAAAGGCTCTTCGTGAGCTTTTGGCAGAGCGGTTTTATATAGAACAGTTGCACGTGCTGGATAAACGCATGTCAAAGACAGGAGACGCAATAAAATATTTGTTTTTGCTGCAGGACCGTAATATAATTGAAAGTGTTGTGATGCGATATAAATACGGCAATTCCTTGTGCCTGTCCACGCAGGTGGGGTGCAGGATGGGATGCAAGTTTTGTGCTTCCACCATGGGAGGTTTGGTTCGCAACCTTTCGGCAGGGGAGATGCTGGCACAGGTGATAGAAGTAAATGGCGACCTTGAGAAGGCTGGAGAATCCAGGGTGGGCAATATAGTGCTCATGGGCATTGGCGAACCCCTTGATAATTATGATAACACCGTTAAATTTATTAAGCTGTTACATCATCCCATGGGAGTCAACATGAGTTACCGCAGAATTACGCTATCCACCTGCGGGCTTGTGCCTAGGATTATGAATTTGGCCGAAGAGGGTTTGCCCATTACCCTTTCTATTTCTCTCCATGCGCCCAACGATGAGATCAGGAAGCTCATCATGCCCGTTGCATCGGCCTATTCCATGGACGACATACTCAAAGCCAGCAGATATTACTTTAAAAAGACCGGCAGGAGGGTGACCTTTGAGTATGCCTTGATCAGCGATCTGAATGATAGGGAGAAGGATGCCATTGAACTGGCTCGACGGATTAAAGGCTTCCCGTGTCATGTCAATATTATCCCTTTGAACAACGTTAAGGGGTTAGGATACAAGAGAAGTTCGCGGGCTGCTGTGGAGAGGTTTATTTCGGTGCTGGAATCGCAGGGTATTGCCGTTACCAAGCGCAGAGAGCTGGGACTGGATATTGAAGGCGCCTGCGGTCAGCTCAGGAGGAGTTATCTTGAACGGGTTGAAGCCCGCCAGGACGAGAGGTGGTGAGGGAGACGTGAGGCTGGTATTTAGCGCTTATAGCCATCCGGGCAAGGTAAGAAAGAACAACGAGGATTATTTTTTCATCCCCACCGGCGGAATGCAGGTTAAGGATTTGATGATGGTTGCCGATGGAATGGGTGGCCACAATGCGGGAGATGTGGCTAGCCGCATGGTGGTTGAGGCTATAGTGGAATACTATGCTGAAAATTTGCACAGCGTTACATCGGTGGAGCAGGCAAAGGACCTCATATTGAATTCCATTCAGCATGCCAATACAAAGGTGTATAACCAGTCTCAGATCCAGGACACGTATAAGGGTATGGGGACCACCCTTACCCTTGCCTATTTTTTTGACCGCAGGGTATGTATAGGCCACGTAGGGGATAGCCGGGCTTATCTGGTGCGCGACAGGTCGGTAACCAAGATTACCAAGGATCATTCGCTGGTTCAGGAGTTGCTGGAGGAAGGTAAGATAACCCAGGAAGAAGTGGACAATCACCCTCAAAAGAATATCATTACCCGTGCCCTTGGCACGGCAAGCCAGGTTATCGCCGATTATTATGAGATAGAGCTGAAAGACAATGATATAATAGTTTTGTGCACCGATGGTTTGAGCAATCATGTGGATTTGGACAAAAATATAGATCTTTTTTATTCCACCGAATCGCTGGATGAAATCGCCTCGATTTTGGGGAAGAAGGCGCTAGAAGCTGGAGGCGTTGACAACGTAACCATAGTGATGGCCAAGTACTCCTGTGCGACAGAAAAGAGGTGAAGCCTTTGCTGGGACGGATTTTAGGTGGAAGGTACGAGCTGGAAGAGAAGATCGGCAGCGGGGGTATGGCCATAGTCTATGGCCATAGTCTATAAAGCCAGGTGTCATCTGCTAAAAAGGCATGTAGCCGTGAAGGTGCTTAGGCCTGAACTGGTGGAAGACGAGGAATTCGTGGCGCGTTTTAAAAGGGAGTCTCAAGCAGCGGCCAGCCTTTCCCATCCCAATATTGTTAACATCTACGACGTTGGCGAAGAGAATGGGATATATTATATAGTCATGGAATATGTCAAAGGGAAGACGCTCAAGGAGTATATTCGCGAAAAGGGAAAGCTGGATTGGGAGGAAGCTGTACGTATCGCCATCCAGATATGTTCCGCGCTCAAACACGCCCACAAGAACGGTATCATACACCGCGATATAAAACCTCAAAACATCCTGGTTAGCGAAGACGGCACCATAAAAGTTGCCGATTTTGGCATAGCGCGGGCTGTTACCTCTGCTACCGTTACCATGGCAGGCGCCAATGTGATGGGTTCGGTACACTACTTTTCACCCGAGCAGGCCCGTGGGGGGCATGTGGATGCAAAATCAGACCTCTATTCTCTGGGTATAGTGCTATATGAGATGGTGACGGGTACCGTCCCGTTTGAGGGTGATACCGCTGTCTCTGTAGCCCTCAAGCATATTCAGGAAAAGGTAAAACCTCCTGGGGAGTTAAACCCCGATATTCCCAAAAGCCTTCAGGATGTCATAGAGAAGGCTATGGAAAAGGACCAAAATAAGCGCTATCAGACTGCCGGTGAGATGATAAAAGACTTGCAGAGGGTGCTTAAAGAGCCTAACGGCAATTTCGTGGCTAGAAGCGATGATGAAAGCGATATGCCCACGCAGGTCTTTAGGCCCATCAACGTTGAAAAGGAACAACAGGAGAGTCGGGCTGAGAGTAAAAAGCGGCCCTTATGGCGGAAGCTGCTGTTTATCGCCATTCCTTTATTGGCTATACTAGCGCTGTTTTTCTACATAGGTAGCCAAATATACGAGAATCATTTTGTGATGGAAGACGTGGAAGTGCCAAGAGTGGTAGGGATGAATGAGCAGGATGCCGAAAAAGCCTTACAGGAGCGTAACTTGATCATGAAAGTCATCGAGAGGAAGAACAGCAGCCAGGAGGAGGGGATCATACTATATCAGGAGCCGGCCGAGGGCATAAAGGTAAAGCCTCACTCCACGGTAAATGTGGTGGTGAGCCTGGGGCCTAAGACCATAAAAGTTCCAAATGTGGTTGGCCTTTCGCAACGCGATGCCGAGATAGCCCTGGAAAATGTAGGGCTCAAAGTTGGATTACCCGAGTACGTTGAGAGCGATATGCCAACTGGTACGGTGGTCAGACAGAGCATAGAGCCCAATACCGAGGTGGTGGAAAACACCGAGATTGTGCTGGTTATAAGCAAGAAGCCTGAGATAGAGCTAATTGAGGTGCAGGAATATGTTGGGTTAAAGGAGGAGATAGCCAGGGAGCTCATAGAGGGCATAGGGCTTAGGGTAGGCAAGGTTATCAAGGATTATAACCAGCAATATTCTGAAGGGGTTGTATATAAACAAAATCCACATGCGGGCGATACGGTAGAACGGGGCCGTGAGATCGACTTGTGGGTGAGTTTGGGGCCAGTGCCCTCTTATCCCAAGGTGCTGGAAATTGACCTTAGCCAGTATGGGGAAGATCAAGAGGATGACGGCGATGAAAGCATAAGGGTTACGATAAAGCGGGCCGATGATGGCCAGGTCGTATACGATGCCGAGCACGCTCTATCCGAAGGCGTGATATCCATAGGTCTTGAAGGTTCTGGCATTGTGCGTTACATTATATATATAGATGATCGGCAAGTGAAGGAGATTGTAGTCGATTTTACAAAAAAGGAAGATGCGGATTGATGGCGACGGGGGTTATAATCAAAGGAGTAGGTGGATTCTATGATGTCTATTTGAATGGCGATGTCCTGCAGTGTATCCCCAGAGGCAAATTTCGCAAACAGGGCATTACTCCTATGGTGGGGGATGTGGTGGAGGTCAACACAAGGGATGCCGTTATAGAATCCATATTGCCGCGCAAAAATCAGTTCAGGCGTCCATGTGTGGCCAATATTGATAATCTTGGGATTGTTGTATCGGTTAAGCATCCGGATCCAGACTTGCTGCTAGCAGATAAGCTCATATTGGCAGCCCGGATGAATTCCGTAAAGCCGTTTATAGTGATAAACAAGATAGACCTTGTAGAAGATGAGTCCGAGATAGAGGCCATTGAAGAGGACTACCGCCTTTCGGGCTGTCCTATTTTTCGTATATCCTGTAAGGAAGGTACCGGGCTTGAAGAGCTTAAGCAGAGGCTGTACGGCGGTATCACCACCTTTGCCGGGCAGTCAGGAGTGGGCAAGTCATCGCTCATTAACCGGCTTTATCCGGATGTGCTGCGTGAAGTGGGGGATATAAGCAGCAAGACAAAGAGGGGAAGGCACACCACTCGTAGCGTAGAGCTTCTGGTGCTACCTGACGGCAGGATGTTGGTCGATACCCCTGGTTTCAGCGCCCTGGAGGTAGACCTCATACAGCCAGAAGAGGTTCAGCTTTATTATGACGAGTTTATTCCATATGTTGACAAGTGCAAGTTCCCAAAGTGCCTACATTACAGAGAACCCCATTGCGCGGTTAAGGAGGCCGTACAGATGGGAGAGATCCCTAAGCAGCGCTATCAACGCTACATCCGGATCATAGAGGATATAAACGAGAAGAGGAGGGAACGGTGGTGATAAAGATAGCCCCCTCAATCCTTTCGGCGGATTTTTCTAAGCTGGGTGAAGAGGTCAAAAGGCT
>JAMNZI010000093.1 GCA_023622385.1 Bacillota bacterium
ATAGCGCCTCAAAAGCTCCTGGTGAAGCATATAGGCGTTGTTTTCGTATATATCCAATATGAGAAGCTTCTTGGGCTTAAATCTTGCCACCTGCCTGCAAAGCTCCGAGCCTATTGAACCCCCTCCGCCGGTTACCAATACAACCTTACCCTCAAGATATTGGGATACCTCCTCAAGGTTTATCTTAACCGGCTCCCTGCCCAAAAGGTCTTCGATGCGAACGTCGCGGATGTGCTTCACCGTCATCCTGCCGTTTATAAGCTCGTATATTCCCGGCAGGGTTTTAAGCTTGCACCTTGTCTTTTTGCATTCGTTGAGTATAGCCTTTATTTCGCTCCTGGGCGCCGAAGGCATGGCCACTATGATCTCATCGATGGCTTTTCGCTCGGCAATCTCCTTTATGTACTCCCTTCCTCCGTATACCGGTACTCCCAAAATTTTCGACCCCTGCTTGGCCTTATCATCATCAATGGCTGCCACGGGCTTTAAGCCCATCTCGGGGTGGTTCTTGAGCTCCTTTATGACCATTGCACCGGCTTCACCGGCACCGATTATCATGACCCTCTTGTACTCCTTAATGCCGTTGCCTAACCATACAATACGAAGCCGCCTTAAGATCCTGAAGCTTAAGCGTATCCCTGCAACAAAAGCCATGCTAAAAAAGCAATAAAGAAGATATATCTCAAAAGGTATAGGGATAAGCAAAAAAGAGCAAAATACATAAGCCACGAGGGACGCTATGATGGACGATGATATTATCATCATAAGCTCGTCTATGCTGGCGTATTTCCACAGGCTTTTGTAAAGCTGAAAGACATAATATACGATAATGCTTATAATTGTAAAAACAATACACAGCTCAGGAAGTACATCTAAAAACTTTTGCGGTATGCTTGTCCCATGTACTGCAACAAATGCCAGTAACACGGCAACGTTAATGCTCAGTGCATCTGCCGCTACCAATGCTATTTTACGCCTCAAAGCAACCACATTGAACCCCTGCTTTCATCAATTAATTTACCTTTTCTACAAAAATACCTTTATGAGACAGTAAATTCGGCAAAACTGCCATCTATTTTACCAAAATGGGACTATAGTACTATATACAAATTTACCAAGATGAGATTATAGCACTATATACAAAATTTTCCTTTTCTTGTATAATTATCTCCAAATCATGCGTGTGTTTTGAAAGGTAAATCTGTTTTTGAAGTGTTTATCGGACAAATCCTGGAGAAAAGCATGACGGTACCCTTCCTCCTCCATAATGAAGAAGAAATCTATTACACACCATTCTCATTATGACCTCCGTCAGGAAAGTTAAGCGCCGAAACAGCAAAACCTTCCTTCAGGATTTTGTCCACTTCATTTACAAATCATAGCATACATATCATAAAGGTGTCAATAATCTTCGTTTTTTGATACACAAATAATGTATAATTTTGTTTATCCTTACAGCTCATCGCAATTTAGTATAATTCGACGCAAATCTATTTTTTCCTTCATATTGCAATAGAAAATTTTTTTATTTTATAAGCTTCGAAATCTCCTTGAATTCCGGAGTGCCCGCCACCTTCAATAGATCAAATATGACCGTCTCGGTATTGGTGATAACGGCACCCATACTGTCCATGAGTTCCAAGCCGTTTTGATGGTTGTCCTATCCACGCCAAACACCCCTTTTAAAGATCACATGCACAGCACAAATAAAAAAGTACCAAGACCTTTTCGGATCTTGGTACTATGGTGAGCCATCAGGGACTCGAACCCCGGACACCCTGATTAAGAGTCAGGTGCTCTACCAACTGAGCTAATGGCCCATCTCAATCATCAAGCATGGATTATTATAATCCATGGGTATGTTAAATTCAATATACATATTAGCCGTGTATAAGCTGTATAAAACATTAATATGAATATATCTAATAATATCTCGCTTTTACTCCGTATTTCTTTTAATTTCTATAAATAACTACTTGACAAGCTTAAACATAGTTTTCCCTGACGCCGCGCTTTACGAACTCATCGCAGGCATATCCCTGCCATTTGGGCTCCAAGCCGATAGAGGCATTATCCGAATAATACCCTGCGATAAATCCACCCCTGCCCCTCCACAGCTTATCCAGCATCTCTCTGGCCTCGGCCCTTATCTTCTCTTCGTCCTTGGTCTGGAGCGTCCTCTGGATATCCACCGGGCACCAAAACGTGATCTTGGCCCTTTCCTGATATGATGCCAGGTTGTCAATCCCGTGCAGCATCGGCTGGTCAAACTGCAGCAGGTCGATGCCCGCTTCGATGAGGCCCGGTATAATGGCGCCTATGGCACCGCATGAATGCATGAAGACCTTTATGCCGTTTTCATGGGCCACCCCGCACAGCCGTTGAAAGCGCGGATAAAACTCCTGGTACCACAGCTTGGGGTTTATAAGAAGCTGCATCTGAGTGCCCCAATCCTCGGGGAACATAACGCTGTCAACGCCCGCCCTGGCATAATTGGTTATCATATCCACCAGCATGTCGTCGATCTTATCATGGAGCTTATGTATTTTGTCGGTCTCCAGCATCAGCTTGACGAGATAGTTTTCAAGCTTGAACAGCTTCCGGGCTATGTTGAAGGTAAATCCGGGCATACTCCCTATGATCCACTTGTCGGGGTGCTTTTGCTTGCACTCCTTCACGGTCAAATAGTCATCGGGGTTTGAAAAGTCAGGAAACTCAAAATCGGTGTAATCCTCCGCATCCTCCAGCACGCCCTTTACCACTTCCCCTTTGGATGTGGAATCAAGCCTTGCCCATGTGTTGCCCCACTCGTCCGTCCTCTCCCAGCGGCTCTCGCCCACCTTCTTCCAGTCGGTGGCATAGGTTTTTACCGTATTGCCGCACCATGCGAAATCCGAATCCCAGAATGACCTGGCAACCCTCTCGGGGTTATCATAATTTAGCGTCCTTAA
>JAMNZI010000102.1 GCA_023622385.1 Bacillota bacterium
CATCAGCAGCAAAATATCTGCCTGGAAAGATAATGCCTTAAACCAGCAAGCAATCAAAGCACCATCAGCGGTTGACAATTCTTTCGCTATGAATAATTATGGGAGTTCATCCACCGACACTCATCCCTCTGGTATTGTTCCTTCCGGTGTTGTTGCCGATGGCTTACAATCCCCCGTCGATGGCTCAATACCGGATGCTGATGTTCAAACCGATGCCTCATATGACCGTTTTCAGGAGCCAGCAGTCAACATTTTATCGGTAGGGTTATCTGCACGAAGTATACTGCTCATATTGTCTTACCTTTGGGTGGTTGGGGTCATTTTAATTGTAGCTTATTTGATTACAAAGAATGCTGTTTTTTCCTTACACCTGAAAAGGATGCCCGATGTTACACCTTCATTGGATCTGTCAAAGGCAGTTGATTGGATTAAATCGGTAACTAAAGTTAATCGTCCCGTAAAGTTTGTGGAGATGGAGGGAATTGCATCTCCATGCGTCTTTGGCGTTGTTAACTATACTATTATTCTGCCCAAAGGTCTGTTAAGGGAAATGTTTGGTAACAATGAGGCCGTAGATAATATGGAGGATACTGGCAATGCTAGTTGTGTTAACAATGCAGAAGTCAATAAAAAGGCAGTTTTTCATATCTTGGCCCATGAGTTTGCCCATATTAAGCATAATGATTTGGCGGTGAGCTGGTTAGCTTTACTTGTCTGTGCTGTCCACTGGTTTAACCCCATGGTCTGGTACTGCTTGAGGTTATTAAGGAGGGAACAGGAGCTTTGTGCGGATGCATATGCCATGTCTCTTTTGGACGAGGAGGAATTTGAACAATACGGCCAAACCCTGTTGTCGGTGCTAAAAAAGGGTAGGAAGCAGCCGTTGTCACCTGTCATGGCAGGTATTATCGAAGACAAAAACGCTTTGAAGCAAAGAATTGTTAATATAGCAACATTTACGAAAAATAAGTATCGCCTAACGTTAACGGGTATTTTGGTTGTTTTAATAGCGGCGGTTTTTCTTTGCACGTCGCGGATTAATTATACCAATACAGGGGATGTCAAATTTAGGCCCGATGATCCTTTTTATTGGAATATAATGGAAGAGAGGGGCTATAAAATTGTTAATCAGTCATTAATTAGCCATGAGGTTACCTTTACCCCCGATATGTTTCCCGATGAGTATGTTGCGGCTTACAAAAGCGAGGATATTGACTGGAAGATACCTTTATTTACCTATGAAAACACAACAGTGTATCTAAAATGCATTGTAGAATCGAATGAATCTCCCGATTATCTCTATGCCATATTCTATTTTATTCACGATGTCGGCAGGTCCCCCGGCAATATTTTAACTGTTGGACAAGTAAACTTCAGGGATGGCGTTCCCGATAGCTATACCCCCACGGGCAATGTAAAACATGATGTTTTTTCATCTTCGTTAAAAACAACCATTGAAGATGCTGTTTCTGGGAGAAGCATCGGACCTGGCTGTCAAATGGCCATTTATTTGAAAAAATCCGTGGTTGAACAGACTAAAGGCCAATTTACCGTCACGTTGGAAGGTTTAAATCTGGTAAGCTACGTTCCAAAATCTCAGTATGTGCCTCTTGATGAGCAAAAGAAAAAACGAATCAGGGATATGGTTTATAACCGGATGGTTGCCGGAAGTAAGGAGGAGCTTACCGGGGAAGAAGAGATATACGCCGTGGTGGGGTGTAAAGGCCAGAAGGTGGTTGATCCGGATTCAAAGACGTGGGTGGATGTATCGGGGAGATACGTGTATTGGGTGAGCTTTCGTACCCGGCTCGATGGCGTGCTGGGGCCCATTACCGCTTTGGTTGACCCTAAAACCGAAAAGATAATAGGGGTGTTTCTACGGTATTGAAGGCTTTTATCAATCCCTTGTGAATTAATTTGATGATGTAAGGCGCAAGCAGCTATAATATTGGTACGAATATTAGCGTGGTTGTTCTGAAATGTGGAAATTCCAATATAAGATAGAATTTAAACTCATATTGATGATGTTATAATGCTGTGATAGAATAACATAGAGTGGCATTAATTTAAGCAATGGGCGATAGCAAAATACGTTAAAGGGGGAGAGATCTATGGGGGCAAAAGTATTATTCGCATCTGTCAAATACGATAAGTTTGATGCCGATGTAACGCTTCCGGCTAAGTTTGGTCGGCTCATTGACAAGATGGGCATGCAGGATGTTGTAAAGGGAAAATGGACGGCCATAAAAATGCATCTTGGCCGAAATATCGGCTATTCCACCATTCATCCCTTGTTTGTCAAAATCCTGGTGGATAAGTTGCTTGAGTATGGGGCGAAGGTGTACATAACTGATCAGGTGGTTTCCGGGGCAAGAAGCAGGGGTTACACCGAAGAATATCTGGGAGTGCCTATTGTGCCTGTATGTGGATTGCTGGGAAAGTATTATTATGAGAAACAAGTAGATTTCAAGACCTTTAAAAATGTAGATATCGGGGGATACATACACGATGCCGAAGTCATGATCAACCTTTCGCACGTGAAGGGCCATGGCGCCTGCGGCTATGGAGGGGCCTGCAAAAACATTGCAATGGGTTGTGTGACTGATCGAACAAGGCAACAAATCCACGGTCTTGAAGGCGGGATCACCTGGGAAGAAGACCTCTGCATACATTGTGAAGCCTGCATCAGAAACTGCAATCATGACGCAAACAGTTTTGATGAGAACGGAAAGTACACAGTGTTTTTCCACAACTGTACGTTTTGCCAGCATTGTGTGAAAGTATGCCCCACCGGCGCCATTAAAATGGATGCCAACAGGTATGAGGATTTCCAGAAGGGAATGGCACTTTGTACAGATGAGGTGCTGAAGACGTTTGAACCAGGACACGTGTTTTATATCAATTTCCTTACGAACATAACCATACTCTGCGACTGCTGGGGGCTTAC
>JAMNZI010000190.1 GCA_023622385.1 Bacillota bacterium
GGGAAAGGGTAATAAGGATATTTCCTAATAGAGAGTCAGCTATACGTTTAATTGGGGCACTGCTCATGGAACAAGATGAAAAATGGCTCTCTGGTAAGAAATACTTGGATATGGATGAATACTTTGAGTGGCAGAAAGAAACCTCAAAAGCAGAGAAACGAAAAATAGTATCGATAAATTAAACTGTAGTTATCGAATTCTGGCTAGAGGGAATTTTACACAAAAAATTGGACTTGATCCAATCATACTCCTTATTATTGTTGTTATTACTAATAGTATCAATATTGTTTTTATTATTAGTACCCCAAAATCTCGGGCACCGTATTTTACCGTCCCCGTAATTTTGGGTATCGGTAGAAATGCTGATTTCATGCGGTTTTACACCGTCACCTAAGTTTTGGGTGGCGGTAACATCTCCTTGATCTTCTATTTCTTTAGGCTCGGACTTGTCCACCAAAGTATAAATATTGTGTGGAAACCTGCCATTGCCGTCACGTATCTGCTCGATCCTGATATAGTCATATTTCACTAATAGTTTAAAATGCTTTCTGAATGTATCCTCGCTACAAAGCATAAATCTTGACAGATTTTTACACTATCGGAAAAGCCGTATCACCCGCACCGGCATAGGAACAAAAATATGCGTATATTGCTTTCGCATCCCCGGTCAGTCTCTTGTCTTGCATAACAAGCTTGGGAATTATCCCAAATCCCCTGCTCCTCACACCTTCAACATGCAAAGTATCATTATTTTTTAACATGTAAACCCATGAAATTGTAGACAAAAATGGCCTGCAAGAACATGTCTTGGAAGTCCATTTTTATCTACAGTTGTCCAATTTTAGCAATTAAAGGATTCTCCTTCCTTGCGCAGTAATATTTTTATAATATACAGCTTTAACAGGAAGGAGGCCATCCTAATGTCAAGCAACAAAGACAAGCCTGTAGAAAAAGCAAAACAATCAGGAAAACGTATTGTTAAAAAAGGAATCGGATCTATTGGTGAGATGTTCAGCAGCGGCGGGACAAAGGATAACTCAGATCTTTTAAGATTAGCCAGAGAAATAACCCCACCTCCTAAAAAGTCCCAACACAACAAAAGCGATAGCAAGGAGGATTAACCCTTCTTGCTATCCTCTTCTCTTTTTAATTTTTTAACTGTTTCTATAAATTCTGTTTTATCAAATACCTTAATAATCGTTCCGCTATCAAAATGATAATACACGTAATCTACCTTTGTTATATAATCGTTCCATTTATTAACCTCTTCAATTCCTTCAAGAGTTATTTCTCTAACGTCATCCCCGGCAAAAGTAAAATCTTTGAGAAAACCTTTTACAGAAAACCCATCATCCGGTCTGATGATTTCTACTATTTGGCTCTCACGATTACAAAATAGCTTATCCCATGGAGATATTCCACCGCTAACATCCGGCTTGTTTAACCTTTTTCTTAAGAAATTTAATATTCTACTAAAGATGCTCCCTTCATTGGCCTGTGAAGCCATGAAATACCCAAATATCAAGCCTGATAAAAGACCGCATATTAAATATACAATCAAAAACAACATAAGCTTGCCAAAACTGCCATTAATAGCGTTATCGCTGGCAGCGTTCCCATTGATAATATTAAAAACGAAGTCTAAATCCTCTAAGGAGAATATGGGCATATATGACACGATTTTTAGCAGTACAAGAGTTATAGCAAAAGAAGGAATAGCATAAACAAAAGCAACAAATAATCTATCCAGCGATTCTTGTCTATCTTTCACCGAACCTGTTATTAATTCATCAGTAAAAAGAGCAACTAACCCCGGAAACAACAAAAGAATAATTTTGATGGCTTCCGGGAACAGATCCATACACATCATCTCCTAATTAATCACACCGAACCAGATAACTCCTTGAAATAGAAGGATACATCTCTGCTTACCAATAAAAGAATATTTATCGTTCGGAACAAAAATGCTTGAATAACTATGTTTAGGCCAAATAACTGGATTATGCTTCAAAAAATTAGGGAATGTAAATATTACAGAACAACAGCCTCAATAATTTTTTACACATTTGTAGGCGATCCTATCCGCCTGCAGTTACCTGCTTTTATTGTACAAAAACTAAACCCTATCCGGTATGAGACCGGGAATATATTTGCATGCTTCTTGCAAAACATCCCCGTAATGACCGTATATGCCCGAAACATGATGAATATATGGGCCTTCAACCAATTTCCTTTCCCACTTAGACCAATCATCCACTTCCATCCAGGTGTAAGTTCCCTGTACTTTCGGTCCATCAATTGCCTTTGCTTCACCGATAAACAACGAATATTTCCCATTCACGCCATCCAACCTGGCTATAGTAATATCCCCATTCATGAGCTCCCATTGCCCGTGCCCTATTTCATCAAAAGCAGCTTTGGAATCCTTTGACTTTAAAGAATATGGGAATGGACCGCAGTGCCACAATAATTCAGCGTTATCATTGTCGGGATGGCGCATTGTCAAATCGGCAAAAAATGTGGGCCGTCTGTTATAATCGGCTGCCTGTAGCAGTACCGACGTTACCGCACCAGCTATATCGGCTTCACAAGAAATAGGATATCCCATGTCCGTAAGCTCTCCAATTACCTGACACGGTAATACACCAAAAAGCTGAATCGTACTAGACCAGCATTCAAGCGCCGTTCCGTTGCAGTTCTCTTCCTCCATCCGTTGCTTTATAAAGGCCATCATAGCTGCAATAATCTTTAGTTTTTCATCATCCATAAGCGAAGTGTCTATTCTTTCCTTTATGGAAGAAACAAAATTAATTACCCGCTCATCAGGTTTATTAGCCATTTCGGTTACATTTTTAAAGAAACTTCCCATAGAAACCGGTACTATTTCTATACCGAACTTCCTCAAAAGCTCTTCCTCATTGTACATGACGCTCAAAAATGCCCTCGGCCTATTCCCAACCTCCAAGATGCGCATGGAGTTAAAAGCTTTTACCACTGCAGCAGTACGGCAAAAAGACTCTACTCCTCGAATAAACATGGGATCATCAGCATGACAATTCTCTATATAGGTAAATGGCACTCCGTATCTCTGTAGCACCTTGCTGCTCGCAAATATACCGCATTGTGTATCCCTTATCCTTGCACCGGTAACTCTATCGGGGGCATCATCCCGAGCACCCCACAAAAGCAAAGGCTTACCTACGGCCTTGCCCACCCTCGCAATTATTTCTTCCAAGCCAAAATCGCGGTGAAGCATGAATATTGCATCCACCTTATTGTCCTTCAAATACTTTTCTATTACAGGTATTTCTTCAGGCATTGAGGCAATACCGTTTTCAATAATCGGATCGATATTAATCATTTGGATGTTGCCCTTAACCTTTTCTAAAGAAGCAAAGGCCTTGTTCTTTGATATTAGTGCATCTTCAATGGTGGTAAAGTTGGGTCCCCTTTTTACGGGCACAACGCCCAATTTTAAAGTCATTTCCTTCCTCATATGATTTCCTCCTCATATCATTATCTAAATTTATTTCTTAACGTTCAGCATTTAATACCACCATCAATCTTTTATATCCGTACCCATAAGGCCATTGAGCTAACTTTTTTAAACCTTATATCTTTATTGATATAACAACCTGTTTATTGGGCTGTTCTTACCATTTTTATGCTAACCCTTGTTTCCTATAAAACATCACTCTTTGATCAAGCTCCTCAAAATCGGTACAACCGGTCTCCATAAACTTTTCCACCATGCTCAGAGTGGGAATTCCCGCACGTCCTCCAATCCTGGTACATTTAATTGCCGATACGGCATTTGCAAATCTGGCCGTCTTCCTCGTACTCCACCCCTGTAATAAGCCATATATAAAAGCTCCGTGGTACACATCCCCCGCGCCCGTGGTGTCCTTTACCGGAACCGTAAAAGCTGGTTCTTCAAAAAATCCTTGAGAATCCATTCCTATACAACCTCTTTCCCCAAAGGTGAATACCACAATGCTAGGACCTTTCTCCATAATTTTCCTACAATTGGCTTCATAGTTATCATCGTTGAATAAGCCTCTATAACAAAACTCGGACCCAATGAACACGTCAATTAGGGGGAACATCTCTCGAATTTCTTCATTAAATCCATCAGCATCAAATACTACAATGTTCCCCTTCTCTTTCGTCCAGATTGCAGCTTGACGGGTGACTGGCGTCACCTGAGCTAAATGCAGGTATTTCCCCGCAGTTATATAATCCCTATCCAAATCCTCAAGCGAAAGATTGCGGACGGTTCCCCGGTGATAAATAATGCTTCTCCCTTTGGTTTCTCCATCGGATAGAACCAATGATAGGGATGTTTCTGCATCTTCATCGATTATTTATTTTGAAACATCCACACCGTGACGAATAAAATCCTCTATACAGAATCGCCCATATGAACAACCTCCTACAACCCCAACTATGCCCGTTTTTGCTCCAAGTCTAGCAAGAGCTACCAAAGCTGTTGCTACTTTTCCGCCGCCCTGCCAACTATATTCCAAAAGCCGGGCTCCTTGATTCTCCTTAGGAAGTCTGTCTATATGGGCTAAAAAATCCACACATGGTGTATCAATTCCTACAACATCCATTCGAACTTCCCCCATCCCTTCTATATCCTGTACCCATTAGGGTTAAGAAACCTCACTTTTCCCCGCAAAAATTCTTTCACTTCTTCTTTTGCATCATTGAGACATCCTAACATAAAATTCCTCTTCGGTTCTTCATTGATACCCGAAACTGCCCGTTCATAAGTTCTACTGTGATCAAGCGGACCCAGCAACCCTGCGGACGGGATCAAGAAAAATCCCAGCTATCTAGATCAAAATGCAAACCATCCATATTGATAAAGAAGTTTAAAAGAAGTTTAGAAAATAGAACGACTGCTGTCTATATATTCGACAGCGGTCGTTCTACATAAATTTTATATATTATCAAATTCCTATAAAACGAATCCTGTTTCCTTCATATTTAGATAACTTGCGGTGAGAGACTCCATAGGCGATAAATTGTGCATCCGATCCTGTTCAACAACGGCCCACTCCAGACCTATCTTCTGTGCGGTTTCCAGCACGGGCACCAGCTTCAGCAATCCATTCCCTACTGTGATGAATATAGGAGCCCAGCCGCCTTCCTTTTCGCGATATTCGCCGTTTATGTAGTCCTTTACATGAATAGCTACAAGCCGATCTTTTATACGCTCCATAACCCTACAGGGATCTTGGAGACCGTTTGTCACCCAGCCAACATCAAGCTCGATTTTTAACTTCTCGGTGTTATACATAAGAATATCAAAACAACTTACTCCTCGGAAACTTACCAAAAAATCTTGATAATGATTATGATAGCAGAGCGTTATCCCCTCTTCCTCGAGTTTTTCCGCTGCCTTTTCCATGACCTCACAGTCCCTCATAACATCGTCATAAACCGGTTCCTCGTTCCAGAAGGAGCTGTTTATTGAACGTACCCAAACCGTCGCTCTATTGGTTTTCAATCGCTTTGCTTTTGCCACAATATCACCATAATTCCCTTCACGTAGATCCTTTATATCTGCTGATACCGTGAGTACCTGCAAACCCAAATCGTGAAATCTTTTTAGGTTATCGTCAACATCGCCCCTTAGCAGAGCCTCACCGCCTTCCATCCCCCTATACCCAAGGGCTGCAAGTCGTTTGAGGTTTTCCCAATAAGCTTCAAAATCATCCTCCGGCCTTATAAATCCAATCCATCCGGCTTTAATTTTATTCATTTTTAATCCCCCCAAATTTACATATTGATCTTTTATCTCAATACTAATTGTCAAGGCAAGCTTCAGCGTAGGTGCCGCTTATATACCCTGAAGGTAGGGGTGCGGGACGTTGGCATTTGGATGTCATTTCGTATACCTTGCCCGTCTTGCAGCTCTCAATTATACCATGTATTACCTCAAATGCATGGAAACCCATTTCCATACTACACCGGTGAGGACGATTGTTCCGTATGGCCCATGCCATATCTGCTACCCCTAAACCCCGAGATTCATCTGTGTATCCATGAGTTAGCGGTATTTCATATGGAGGGAATTCATTCCATGAACCATTATTCCGTTTCAGGTATATTGGGCCCCCAAAAGTATTGGGATCATTACATATCAAAATGCCTTCCGTACCATATATCTCTAGACGCGGAGTCTCTCCAAAAGCCTCCGACACGGTAGTTAGCGTTCCATAACAGCCCTGCTCAAATTCCAATACGCCTACCAGCATGTTCGGCGTATCGTACTTAAAGCTTTCCTTATAGCGAGGATGCCTGGGATTTTCATATATATATTCTTTCTCTCTGGTTTTAGCAAAACCCGTTACCCGCTTTATGCCTCCAAGTAGGTGTATGAGAGCATGCAGATAATAGCCACCCATATCAAAGGGTATGCCTCCCCCCGGTGACATTACAAATGGCATTTGCTCGGTTTCCTTTTCTCCCCTCATATGATAACCACGAATTACCATGGCAACAGCCGAAAGTGGCTCTCCTATTAGTCCTGCGTCGATAATTTTACGTGCTGTCTGCAAGCCTCCTCCTAAAAAAGTGTCTGTGGCCATGCCTATCCGCAAACCCTTTTCCTTGGCTATCGATACCAGTTCACGAGCTTCATCCATAGTTACCGCTATCATTTTTTCGCTGTACACATGTTTCCCGGCCAGCAATGCTGCCTTGGTAACCTCGTAATGAGCAAGTGGATATGTAGTATTTACCACTATCTCTATGTTTGGATCCTGAAATATTTGTTCATTAGTAAGCTGCTGTATTCCAAATTCCTCAGCACGACTCTTGCTGCGTTCCGGTATTACATCTGAACATCCTACCACATCCAGTATAGAAAATTTCTGCGTCATATTTCTTAAATACGCTTTGCTTATGGCACCACAACCCACAAGAGCTACCTTTACCGGCTTTACTCTTGCCATATTTTTACCCCCCTCTTGTTAGCTAACGTGATTTTATATTTTTATTATTAATGACTACAGTTACTATTCAGGCCATACGCTATCAAGTGCAGCTTTCACTTTCGACATTATTCCATCAGGATTTTTCATAGCTTTAAACTCCTCATAAAACGGCTCCACTACTACAGGACCTTCAATAGCCAATACGTCTGAGATTCTTTAAAAATGTTTTTACGTAGCGCCCTTTATAACATTAATAAGCTCGCTTGGAGAATACCTTGAAGTGGTAGTTGATCAGGAATTTAGCATGTCGTGTGGATTTGTAGGCATTCATTCTAAACCAACTTTCTTGATTCCAAAATTTGATTTAAACATATCATACTTGGTTCTCAGTTTCAACCCTTGCATTCATCCCCGCCCTACAAGGACGAGGCTTTCGCTAATTGCAGGTTAAAATGAAACACTTTCTCTCCGTTAAAACCAATCGTCCATCCATATTTTCTGATCTATAGCTAATAAAGAAAGAGCGGTTAACCGGTGTTTTTCTACTGTTGTAAAAGTTAAACCAATTATATTCGGTTACAGCGTGGTATTTCCTATGTTGCCATAAAGTTTGAGAAAATAAAAAAGGGGCACGATGCCCCTTCTAAGCTTAAATTCCCTTTTAAGCTCAAACTTTTATTCCAAAATGATACGCATTCCTTGGCCTTTGTCGATCCTTACGGTATCGCCAAATTGAATGTGGGCCCCCTTCTTTTCATATGACACCGGCACATCCCCTAACGAAATCGACTTCATAGCTCTGTTTTCCGCAAAAGGCAAGCACAACTCCTTTATATCCAAATACCCGTACAAAACCTTTAAGTTTATTTCATCGCAGGCCTTTTCAAAGACTCCCCACCCCGAGTCAAGCGACCAGAACACCCTAAATTGAGTGTCGTTCACAACAGGATTAAAGCCTATCATGCCCCTTACCATATCAAACATAAAGCCCGAAAGAGCCAAAAGCAGCGAGTAGCTTGCCATAGACCTGGCGTAGTTGCTTCCGCACTCAAACTCGTTCCATGGATTGCGCCTGTACCCGTCATACCTGCTGCGTATGGCCTCCACTATTTCCAAACCTTCCTTAACAAACCCTTCCTGAATGAGGTGAACCGCTGCTTGGTATTCAAAACCGTTCATGGTCTCCTGGGCATAAGGCACCGGAACAGCCGGCCTTCTCCTGCCTTCGGGGTATGAGCAGATTATCACTCCCTTTTCATCGTTTAACGAGAACACCCTGCACGGATTGAATACATCCCTCATGCTCTTAAAATTGTTCTTATAAACCGAATATATGGCTTTTCGCACATTATTTGGATCGAATATTTCATCTAAGCCTATCAAATTGGCATGCCATTGGGCCAGCACCTGATCCACAAGGCATCCTTCGCCCACCTGATACTTTATCTCGCCTTTTTCCTCATTCCAATAGGTATCCACCGTTGCACCGCCAATTAAGGTATCGCTTTTACCCCGATCAAACTGTTCCAAAATGGATTTGTTGTTCAAATCGATGAGGTGATAATAGTATTCGCCGTTGAAGAGGTTGGAATCCACCCATTTCTTGCCCCGGTGGAATATTTCTAAATACTCCCTTGCGGTGTCCTTTTCTCCCAAATGCTCTGCCATCTCGGCACCGGCCTTTAAAGCCGCTAGATAGAACCCCGTAAGCCACGAGTTAGGGCCAAACAGCTCCATATCAAGGGTGTGGTGTTGACGCCCCGTCAAAACGCCGGTGCGTTCGGGGTCCCACCTGTCCTTATTGGTTTCAGCCCAGGCGTACTCAATGGACTTCTTCACCGAAGGCCAAAGCTTACGCAGCCATTCAGTATCGCCGGATATCTTCCACTCCCTGTAAACCTTCAAGACGCCACCAAATTGGCCATCAGCACAAGGCCTAAATTCCCACCGCTTGCTCCCCAGCGGAAGCTGCAGCCTAAACGCCATGCCCCCGTCTTCTCCCATATTATACCGGTAATCCAGCTCGCGCATGGAACGTTCAAGCTTAGGGAACAAAAATGGCAGCGCGTAGGCGTAATTCCACACATGGGTACATGACCCTTCGCAGCAACCGGAATCGCAGTGACACCCTTCAAAACCGTAAAACGAGCCATCTTCCAACCTCAAACAGGTAGGAGTTTTCAAAATGGCTATATTGGCCGAAACGGCGTCTATGACAACCGGTGGGAGAGTCGATGAAAACAGGGCTTCTTTAAAGTACAGGGTTTCCTCATACAGCCGATCCCAGTTGTGAAGTGCATACAAGGCACAATCGAAAGAATCCTGGAATAAGCGCGAGTAATAGTTTTTCCATTGAGCCTTTGTATATGCTTTGCAGCCACAAGAGCTTTGACAGCAGCTTTCATCGCTCCCCCCACTTTTCCAATAGGCATAACAGTTGGGATAATACCACGTCAAAACAAACCGCACATTTTTGCGTTCACCCGGCTTTAAGGAAAAATGCACGGCCAAAGTGCACATATCCACTTCATTTCCGGAAGCAATGGCATGGCTTCCTTCATCGCTTCTATATGTCCTGTTTTTAAACTTGCCCGGGGTATTGAGGTCACCCCAATACATCTCCAGGTCATCGAACCAGCTTCCCCTATACCAGTATTCCTGATAGCTTATATCCTGCTCATCGGTAGCTATGGTGAGCTCTCCATATCGCACATCGTCGGGTTGGACACCGCGGCACCCCATCCTGATCCCATTAACCTGTCCACGCTGAGTAAACTCGTTATACCCTATGCTCCGGCCGTTCATGTTGCCAATACAGGATACCACGGCATAATCGAGAGGCTCACTCGTCGTGTTTTCTACCTGTATTTCAAAGAAGGCCGCCGGCAGACTCGAATCCTTGTCATTGAGAGGTATGAAGGGATTGAATGCCGTCATGGACACCTTGCCAGGAAAAGTGTCATCCACAAATGTAATGTTGGCAAACGGAAACTCCCCTCTGAATTCCGCATCCCTGAAATGCGGCACTCCGGATAAATAGGCCCTTGGCGGCCCAAAACCAAATCCCCTAAACTGCGGCTCCTTCAAGCTGCCCGAGTAAGGAGGATGTAGGTCGCTGTTTAACACCCTCGCATCAATCACCCGTCCATCCTTCTCTACCTTCACGGCAAAATGGGAATAGCCGTTATAGCTGCCTTTATTCGGGCGGTTCTTAATCTCCCAATCGATCAGCCTACCATTGCCCGCCAGGCCAATGCACCCCGCACCTATACCGCCCAATGGAAAAGAGATTTCATTAAGCCTTTCTTTGGTGTACAGGAAATATGAAGTATTCATAATGAGAACCCCCTTTTTTATACTAATGTACGCTCTCGAAAAGTCCGAGAGCTTTATTTTTGCATATTTCAGGGCTCAGGTTTTCAGATTCACCCCTACTTTTTATACGATTTTCATACACAAATTCCCAGCTACTATCCACCTTATATTACCCACTTTTCCCTCTATTTCCTTGTATTACAGCTTCACTTTTTAAGCTTTTTCCCCCAAAATAGTTTTATGTTCACTAATTCTATTTCGTTTGGGGGTTTTACATGCTAAGAAACTGGCAATCTCATTCTGATTATCAAAAACAGCTTATACAGCGCCTCTCTATCCATGCTCAAAAAGAAAAAGGCAGGCTTATCCAACTCGATAAAGCTATCTCTAAGCTCTATCTACTTAACCTGGATAACCTGCTCCCAATAATAAAACCACTTTACCCTAACTTCGGTCGCCCCGCTATAAATCAGCAGGGCATTATACGTTCGTTAACACTTATGCTCGACCAACATGAATATTCTATCACAAAATGGGCCAAAACGGTACAACAAGATGACCTCTTTTTCGATATTTGTGGCTTCGATTCTAACAAGGCTCCTGGCGTCGGCTCCTACTACGACCTACTCTGGCGCCTCTGGCTTGCCATGGTCAAGAACCTCCTCAGGATTGTTTGTGTTCCAATAGCCCCTATGGCAAAGTCATTTATATAAAACCCGACTATGACCCTCGAATGTTTCCACCTGTGCCACGTCATACCAAAGCTTTCAAGGATAAATTCAAGACCAGAACATCGGTGGAACGTACTAATAAAAGACTGTTTATTGACTACTCTATTGAAAGGGTACGCTTAAGAAGCAATATGATGAGGTTTGCCATGGCTACCTTTGCTGCAGTTAATATCCATCTTGATGCTTGGGTCAAACATACAAACTTTAGTTTTGTAGATACCTTTATCGTCGGAGCGGCGTAGATAGCTTGGTTTACAGCTTTTATAGTTTTAACTAGAAGCTTTAAAAATCGTGTTCCTTAAAGCTTAGGTTGTTATACCCTTTTTTCGGTTATCCAGGTAATACCATATGAATTTTTCAAGGTTCATTTCTTTTATTTTCTCATAATACCTGCAATTTTGTTAATATAACCCATTTTCAAAATCTTGGTGACTATTCCCAGCTACTTTTCGAGAGTATTCAATTGATTTAAAAAATTAAAAATCTATGTTCATAACGACATAACATCCTACTTATACGTATAATTTGATACAACCGCCAAAAAGATTATAGTTTATTTATACACCAATTACAGTATATTTTCTAAATATTTCCAAAATGCAACTAGGCTTATCTACTTGGTTTTATCTTGTAATATGCAGCTAAATCAATAGAATCCGTAGTTTTACCATAACTAATCTGTACATTAATAAATTTATCACTGTTAAACGCATTTCTACGTGATAGTGTTAAGCCTCTAATAAAATCCCTCTCAAATTTTTGTTTATAATAATTTGTATTGTTCAATGACTGAACAGCCCCTGTCGTTCCTAAAGAAGTTCCATAGAAAAAATGAATTTTATTTGAAGGATTTTCATTTTTTAAATCCTTCAAATCGCCTTTATAAATGAAGTGGAAAGTATTATATGCATCTACAACGACTACCCACTTTTCAGTTTCACCATAAAATATGGTAGTTTCTGCATTTTCATCTTTTGAACAACCACTTACCAAATACAAAATGACAGTTATGATTAAAATACCGATCAGATATTTTCTCATAGGAATATATCCTCCGCTACACTGTAACGTAGTCTCGTCTGCATGCAGTATATCCCTCTTGATTAAATGTTCCCTCATCCTCTCATATACTGGCCTCAACCACCTCTCTGACCCCTGTACCATCCAGTTAGCCATCGTCTGCCTTGATAGCTCTATCCCCATCCGCTCCCACTGTTGCTCCTGCCTGTACAGTGGCATACCTTCTACAAACTTCTGGACCATTACATATGCAATAGCAGATGGTGGGGCAATACTCCCAGGATGTACAGCTTTGGGCATAAATGCCGTTACTATGGGCGTGCTCACTTCATTTTGCTCACAATTGCGGCATGCATACACATAACGTACATGCTTCACTATGCTCACCTTGGCAGGAATAATCTTTAACTCCTGCCTCTCCTCTGTGCTCATCTCATGAAGCCTGCCACCGCAAATTGTAATCATAGCAATTGATCTATTCTCCATCATACTTACTTCGACACCAATTGCTAAAAACCTTCAACTCTTCAAAAAATTTATATTACCGTTAATATATCCAGCAGCAGTTTCTGGTCAAAGCCCTGTCTTACCTCAATAACAGCGGGACCAACTTTTACGTTTAAAAAATTACAACATGGAAATTAAAATCTTCTGGTATAATAGAACGTATATATTCAACCTCTTCTTCAGTCAAACACTCAGCGGCAAATTCACTGCCATAATGTTCCGCCAAAGTGCATCCTAACCATATTATACCATATAATTCATCTTACCGAACTATTTTCTTGTATCAAGCAATAAAACAGGGGTGCCACTTATGGCCCCTAAATTCGTACAGAAAATATATAATCCTATTAACTTCCCAATAACTTTGGACAAATCTTACGCTGGGAATACAGATAATTATTTGTATAATGGGTTTCAGTTGCTTTTTGAGTAAATAGTATTAGTGTAATCTATTTATTATCAATACCATGTGGATACCTCGGGATAGCGCTGCATAAATCTTTTATTTGCCTCTTCAAGTTTCTTGAAGTATTCATCATAAGAAGTGCTTAATTTCCTCATGTTTGGAATAAATACGTCATAATATCCGTTGGTTCTATGAAATTCCAATAAAAGGTTTTGTATCTTATATGCAAGTGATTGCTTATACTCTTCTGAACTTCTATAAGCAATATACTGCTCCAAAACGTCCTTGTTCTTTTCAATATAATCATCAACATTCTCTATAGCCTTAACTACTTCTGCAATTGTACTCTCCATTAGTTCATCATCCACAAAACAAATTGCATCTTCGAAAAACTCCCTTAATTCGGGAGGAATCTTAAAAGTTTTAACATTATCCAAAAATTCAATAATATTATTGTACGCGATCTCCTGTTCCCCACTCAAAATTTTTTCATTCAAAAACCTGCCAAAATGAAGCACTAAAAAATACCCGTAATACCCAGGGAAAGCGTTTAATAATTTCTCCTTGATTGTTTGTTGTTTTTCCAGCTCTTCAAGCTGCTCAATAATTTTCTCGATATTTTCACCTTCAATCAACTGACTTAATAGCTCCTGCTTTTTATCATATTGTTGCAGTTCCAAATCTTTCTGGTATTTGACCTTTGCCAGACTTGCCTTTTTATTTTCTCCATCCATAACACTGCGTATTTCTGGTATGCTTAAACCCAGTTTTCTTAAAACAGATATCTCTTTAAGCCTTACAACGTCTTCACTACTAAAGTTGCGATACCCATTTTCTTCAATCCGAGGAGTAATCAGCCCCTTTTCCTCGTAATACTCTATGGCTTTTTTGGTAAGCCCCGTTATTTTGCATACCTCATTGATAAACATTTCTAAAACACCTCCATCACCATGATAAGCTCTCCCCTAAGGTGCCAGTCAAGTGTCATCTTTAAAAATTTTTATCATTGCTTTCATCATTCTGCAAAAAAAACTACCACTCGATACCTTGAACCCTCTATTTTATGCAATTTGTTAATGAGCATTACATTCCCATTTTTTTCTTATCCAGAATATCTTACCGATTTATATCTCCAACGTACTAAAAAATAAAATTTTGGGTGAGGTAAAATAAGGGAATATGCCACCAATTAACAAATGCAGTATTATCAAGTGTTTTGTAAGCGTCAAATAGAGCACACCTAAAAATTTGCAA
>JAMNZI010000116.1 GCA_023622385.1 Bacillota bacterium
TGGATATCACAACTTCTCAAATCGATAAGGGATGCTTAAATAAAGGATGCTTAAAAAAGATAGATACAGGGGGAATACTTTTTTCAAAAACCCAGAGTATCTTGACGCTATCAGGTTGTTTGATAATGTTGCATGGAATATGAACAACTGGTATAATAAAATACAGGATTAAGATGGATCTGTTGGCGGTAATCTGCAGGTGGCGGAATAAAAAGTGCAGGAAGTTGTATCATGATAATTTTTATACCGAAGGAAGTAATAAAAGGATATAAAAGAATGGATGACAGATACGAAGAGTGCTGGTTTAAACAGTACAATAGTGAAAAAGATGGAATAAGAATCGTATTCGGGCAAAATTCTGAAAGGGTGGCATGTTACGCCGGCACTGAATGGATAATACCGTAGAAACTGTCAGATGATAAAACAGAGGAAATGACGATGACTTATGTCGTTTTCCTCTGTTATTATTTTAATAAGCTCTGTATAATATAATAGAATAAGCACAAGGGAGTACCTGGCTTGTAATCAGCTGTGAAGATTGAATATTTTAAAACACATTGGTTATTTTGCGGGGAAACTTCAGGGAAGGAGGTATAAAGCTTGAAAAGGACACCATTGTATGACAGACACATCTCTCTGGGTGCTAAGATGACTGATTTTGGTGGCTGGATGATGCCTCTTCAGTATTCAGGCATTTTACAGGAACACCATGCGGTACGTACTAAAGCAGGGCTGTTTGATGTATCCCATATGGGGGAAATTATGGTGGAAGGAGAAGCAGCCGGGGAGTTTATTCAGAGACTGATTACCAATGATATATCAAGGATAAAGGATTTCCAGGTTCTTTATTCTCCTATGTGCTATCCTGATGGTGGAACAGTAGATGACGTATTGATATATAAACTGGATGTTGATAAATATCTGATTGTGGCCAATGCGGCCAATACACAAAAGGATTTGGAGTGGATAGAAAGTCACCGGGAAGGAAATATTACCGTTAGAGACGCATCGGAGCAGTATGCCCTTCTGGCATTGCAAGGCCCCAAAGCACAGGATATCTTACAGAAGCTTGTTGATATATCTCTTGAACAACTCAGATTTTTCAGATTTATAGACGGAGTAGTTATTGCAGGAGTACCTGGCTTGATATCCCGTACCGGCTATACCGGTGAGGATGGTTTTGAAGTGTATGTATCAACTCAGGCAATATCACAGCTGTGGGATAGGATTATGGAAGCTGGAGAAGAGTATAACCTTGTTCCGGCTGGATTGGGTGCCAGGGATACTCTGAGGTTTGAAGCTGCCCTCCCTCTCTACGGCCATGAACTTTCCAGGGAGATCTCACCTTTGGAAGCCGGACTTGATAAATTTGTAAAGCTGGACAAAGACAATTTCATAGGACGGGATGCTTTATTGAAGCAGAGCAGAGATGGTGTTCCACGAAGACTGGTGGGCCTTGAAATGGTGGACAGGGGAATAGCCAGGCATGGCTGCCAGGTTAAGGCGGATGATAAAATTATAGGACAAGTTACTTCCGGAAGTTTTTCCCCAACTTTAAAAAAGAATCTGGCTCTTGCCCTGGTGGAAAGCCGGTTTAAAGAGGAGGGTACCCAGTTTGATATTGTTGTAAGAGACAAATTATTAAAAGCAAGAGTGGTTAAAACGCCTTTTTATTTCAAGCGGTATAAAAAATGAGTTTATTCTTCCTTATTTATATCTGAGTTTTGGTTTATAAGTTTAATATAAAAAAGAGGAGGTATGCTGTATATGAAAGTCATGGAAGGATTAAAATACTCCAAAGATCATGAATGGGTGAAAGTGGATGGAAATAAAGCAATAATCGGGATTACCGATTATGCTCAGGATTCACTGGGAGATATTGTGTTTGTGGATCTGCCCCAACCGGGTACTGCTGTCAATGCCGGAGATGCACCTGCTGTGGTGGAATCGGTAAAGGCAGCATCGGATATCTATTCACCAATTTCCGGAACCATAATTGAAGTTAATACCGAACTTGAGAATTCGCCTGAGCTCATCAATGAGGATCCCTATAGTAACTGGATTATGGTGGTTGAGATGAAGGAGCCCAGCGAGTTGGATTCCTTGATGGATGCCGGGGAGTATGAGGAGTTTTGCAAGGAGGAGGCTTAAGCATGGGACGGTATGTTCCTAATACAAGTCAGGACCAGAAAACCATGCTTGATGAATTGGGGCTTGAAAATGTAGAACAGCTGTTTGAAGGGATTCCTTGTGAAGTCCGTATAAAAGGAGATCTTAACCTGCCTGAGCCTTTATCCGAAATGGAGCTTGTACGCCATATGCGGGAGCTTGCCGGAAAAAACAAAACGGTGGAAGATTATATTTGCTTTCTGGGAGCCGGAGCCTATGACAGATACATTCCCAGCGTGGTAAGGCATATTCTTTCCCGACAGGAATTCTACACTGCATATACTCCATATCAGCCTGAGATCAGCCAGGGAACCCTTCAGGCTATTTTCGAGTATCAGAGCATGATATGCGAGCTGACCGGTATGGAGGTGGCCAATGCCTCTATGTACGATGGTGCTTCGGCACTGGCTGAATCTGTCACCATGGCTTGTCAGGCAACAGGAAGAAAAAAGGTATTAATAGCCAGGACTGTGCATCCTCAGAGCAGGAATGTAGTACATACTTACAGCAGGTTCAGGGGTATTCAGCTGTGTGAAATAGGATATGTTGATGGAAGATTGAATATAGAAGAACTGAAGAACAAGATATCCGATGAGGTAGCCGCTGTAGTGATACAAAACCCCAATTTCTTTGGAATTGTGGAGTCTTTGGATGAAATAGCCGAGATATCCCATTTCCACGGGGCTTTATTTATAGCCAGTGTAAACCCTGTTTCTCTTGCGGTTCTTAAACCTCCGGGGAATGCAGGAGCTGATATTGTAGTGGGGG
>JAMNZI010000058.1 GCA_023622385.1 Bacillota bacterium
CTGGAATCTACTGAATTGGCCTTAAAGGATCTGGGGGATGTGCTTCAAAGGGTGAGAGAGTTGGTTGTTAAGGCCGGCAATGAAACCCTGTCTTCTGAAGACAGAGCCGCCATAGCCGATGAGATTAAACAGCTGCAGAATCATGTAGTGCAGGTAGGCAATGCTACTTATGCCGGCAGATACATATTTGCCGGTTATAAAACCGACCGGCCGGCTTTTATTGTTCAGGGAAACCAATTGATTTATCAAGGCGACGATGGGAAAATCGCTTTTGAAGTAGGAGTTGGCAACCGTATAGAAGTGAATGTGATAGGCGGAGATGGCGGTGCCGAGATAGATAAAATATACGATGTGCTTGAGAGGTTTAAAAATGATCTGACAGACACAACAGCTCCGCCCCTGAATAGCTATATAGGTGAGATAGACCAGCGATTTATTCAGGTGCTGTCCCGGCGCTCGGAGGTGGGTGCCAAGATTAACCGTTTCGAGCTTATCCGGGCCAGGCTTAATGATGAGGAGATAAACTTTACCAACCTGCTTTCCCAAAACGAGGATGTGGATGTTGCTCGAGTAATTATGGAACTTAAGGAGGCGGAAAACGTATACAGGGCTTCGCTGGCGGCCGGTGCCCGTATCATTATGCCGACTCTTTTGGATTTTTTGAGGTAGTTCTGTATTTATGTGCTAAAGTGAGTTTTAGGAGTGGATATTATTGCAACTGCGCATTACCACTACACCGGCTCTTATAGGGGTACGTACCCGCCCGGCAAAAGTAGAGATGGACAGCCAGTTTCCAAAAGTTGAAATGAAACAGCAGAAAGCTCAGCTTGAAATAGATACTGAAATGCCCATGGTATATATAGACCAGTATGAGTGCTTTGCTCAACTTGGCTATAAAAATTTTCTGGATTTGGCATGGGAACAGGTTCAAAAGGCTTATGAACGAGTTATGGAGTATATAGCAGAAACAGCTCAGGAGGGGGATAGACTGGCTGCCATAGAGCTGGAAGGAAATCCAGTGGCTGATATTGCTGAGGAGAAATTTTACTGGCAGCCGACACCTGAACCTATGCTCTTGCCTGTTCCCGGACCAAGATTTAAGGTCACCGGGGGAGTCAGTATTCAATATCAGCCCGGCAAAATTCATTTTAATGTTACTATTCATCCTGTGAGTTTTAATGTGACATCACACAAGGTGGAAATATATATGAGACAGTATCCTGATATCAATATAAAGTATGTTGGCCAGTCTGTAGACAGGAGGGTGTAAAATTGATCATAAACTCCAAACATTTTGGTCATATTGAGATACCTGAGGAAGAGATAATACGGTTTCCATATGGTATATATGGGTTTGAAGACATAAAGGAGTATGTCCTGCTGGGCAAGGTGGGGGATGACAATCCCTTTATATGGCTCCATGCCGTATATAACCCGGATGTGTGTTTTGTAGTTATAGATCCCCTGGTGTTTAAAAAAGATTATTCTCCTTCTATAAATGAAGAAGTTTTACATAAGCTGGAGGTGGAGGATCCGGCGGATATACGCTTTTTATCCATCGTGGTAATTCCTCAGGATGTATCCAAGATGACCGCAAACCTGCAGGGACCTATAGTTATAAACGCTAAAAAGAACATCGCCATGCAGGTTGTATTGGATGATCAAAAATACAGTACTAAACACTACATACTTGAAGAGATGAAAAAAGGGGCATAAGTGCAAGGCTTGGCGCTAATCTATTGATCGAGGTGGAGATATGCTGGTTTTAAGCCGGAAACCGGGCCAGTCGATTTTAATTGGAGATAATATTGAGATCCAGATTATCGAGATTCAGGGGGATCAGATCCGGATAGGGATAAGCGCTCCCAGGGATATTTCCATTGTCAGAAAGGAACTTATTGAAGAAGTCAAACGCACCAACCGGGAAGCAGTGGTGGATACTTCACACCTTTCACTTGAGGATCTTGGCAAGGTCCTAAAAAAATAGGCAAAAAGCACTAATATTTTTTATGAATTTTATTTTTATCCCTAAAGTTTTGTATTATTTTGTCGATATAATAAGTGAAACAAAAAAGTCCTTTTCCTTTGCAGCGGCCGGGCAGAGGAATGGGCTTTAAATAAAAAAACCGCTGAAAAGGATTTCGGCGGAAATAAAAAATATTCAGGGAGGAATGTTTTATGAGGATTAACCACAACATTATGGCACTTAATGCCTACAGACAGTTGAGCATTAATAATACTGGGGTTCAAAAATCTCTGGAGAAACTGTCATCGGGTCTCAGGATCAATCGCGCTGGTGATGATGCTGCAGGTCTGGCTATTTCCGAGAAGATGAGGGCACAGATCCGTGGCCTGGAGCAGGCCAGCCGCAACGCACAGGATGCCATTTCCCTTATTCAGACTGCTGAAGGTGCTCTGAACGAGACCCACGCTATACTCCAGCGTATGAGAGAACTGGTTGTGCAGGCTGGAAACTTGGGTACAAATCAAAATGATGACTTACAGTATATACAGGACGAGATAAAAACATTGAAAGAGGAAATTGCTGGGATTGCTGAACGTACACAATTTAATGGAAAGACCTTACTTAACGGCAGTTTTGCAAGTTCTTCTCTTGTATTCCAGATAGGCGCTAATGAAAAACAGCAGCTATTATTGACAATTGCTGACATGGGTACAACAGGACTGGGAGTAGCTGGAACAGCTGTTGAGGTAACAGGGTTCTCGGCTGGTACTGATATTAATAATGCTTTAAGTGCTATAGATAATGCTATAAAACTTGTTTCGGATGAGCGTTCTAAATTAGGTGCTACACAGAACAGGCTTGAGCACACAATAAAGAACCTTGATAATGCAGCAGAGAACCTGACCGCTGCTGAGTCCCGAATCCGTGACGTAGATATGGCTAAAGAGATGATGGAGTTCACCAAGATGAAGATGAACATCCTGTCTCAGGCTGCTCAGGCAATGCTGGCTCAGGCTAATATGCAGCCCCAGGCAGTGTTGCAGCTGCTGCGTTAAGGTAAAATTTAAGAAGGTATTTGTGGCTCTGACAGGAAAGATGGTCGGTCGATTGTGGCCAGACCATCTTTCTGATTTTTAAGTTTGAGGTGAGATTAGTGAAAATATCTGCCTGTGTTATCACAAAAAATGAAGAGAAGAATATTGTCAGATGCATAAATAGTTACAAAGAT
>JAMNZI010000050.1 GCA_023622385.1 Bacillota bacterium
ATTGCAGGCTTTAAAAAGGGAGTATCTAAAAAAACTTGATAAACTAGAAGAAGAACGGAAGAAAATGCGTTTAGAGCAGGAAAGGATTATTAAGAAGGCTAAAGAAGAGGCTCGACTGATACTAAGTAAAGTGCAGAGAGAAGCTGAAGAGATTATTAAAACTTTAAAAGACATGGAGAACGAAGATCAAGTTAGTATGAGGAATAAGGCGGTGCAGGAAGCCAGAGCATGGCTTAGAATGACCGATGAACAGTTGCAGGATTCTAGAGATTCCCTTGTTGTTAAGGTAGAAGCCAAGCAACAGCGGCCTCTCAAAGCTGGTCAGAAAGTTAAGATTTCAGGTTTAAACCAGGAAGGATATATTTTGTCTATTGATGATGTTTCTAAAGACGCTCAAGTACAAGTAGGCATTATGAAAATAAACGTTCCGGTTGCAAGCCTTCTACCTATTGATGAAGAGCGAGAATCAGAAATTGGAAAAAGCAGGTTTGCATCTATAGCGTTAACAAAGGCTAGAGAAATATCTAGAGAACTTGACTTAAGGGGTCTTACCGTTGACGAAGCCTTAATTAAAATTGACAATTACCTGGACGATGCCAAACTGGCCGGCATGAAAACAGTAACCTTAATTCATGGTAAAGGCACCGGTGCTTTGCGCCGTGGGATAAATGAGATGCTCAAAAACAGATCAGATATAAAGTCATTTAGATTGGGCAATGTGGACGAAGGAGGCACTGGCGTTACGGTGGTGGAATTATGAAAAGGGTCTTGATAAGTGCGTGTTTAGCAGGCTTTAATACCAAGTATAATGGCGGCCATAATTACAATGAGATTTTTGCAGATATGGTAAAAAAGGGGAAAGCTGTTCCATTTTGCCCTGAACAGGCTGGAGGTTTAACTACCCCCAGAAATCCATCTGAAATAACGGGCGGTGACGGTCGAGATGTATTGGAAGGCAAAGCTAGAGTGATTACGGATAAGGGAGAAGATGTAACAGAAGCTTTTATTAGAGGTGCTGAAGAAGCACTGAAACTTGCAAAGCTCATCGGTGCGGATACGGCTATTTTAAAATCCAGAAGCCCTTCCTGCAGTACAAAATGTGTGTACGATGGCACTTTCAGCGGTACATTGCGCGATGGCATGGGAGTTACAGCTGCTTATTTAAAGGCCCACGGCGTAAAAGTTATAGATTCGTCTCATTTTATTGAAAGATAGGTTTCGCAGAAGATATTTAGATACACTATGCACCTTTTGGGTTTTAACCAAAAGGTGCTGTTTGACATTAAAATGCCTGCAATTCGTTGCTGTTAAACCAATTTTCTATCCATTCATTACGATTATTTCTGTGTTCGTTAGGATCGCTATGCTTATTGCGGTTATCCTGTTTATTATTGCCTTCTAAACCATTGTTCTCATTTTCATGTTCGTTTTCACCAGGAATTGTCACTTCAGGCGCTGACACATGCTGATTACAGTATTCTGTAGGCAATTCATACTTAGCATCTAACGGTATCTGCCCTGTGGGGGAAGGTTTGTAAGGTTCATGCCGTTTTATAAATACTTGTTTTTGAACAACTTCTTCAGGACAGAATTCTGTTGCAAGAAGACCGGTTGTAGTGTCAATAAATTCTTCAACATGCACATCACAGGTTTCTGTAGGCTGAGTTCCTCTTATAAAATATTCTCCTCGAACTCTGTGTCCCCTGGGGTCTTTTTTACAAAGTTCCGTAGGGAGTTTACCAGAGTCTATGCAAACCTGTATAGGGCCTACAATACCTTCGGGTTTGGCAAATTGAGCCTTTGGCAGGTCTTTATGAGCAACTGCCATTATCTGTTTCCACATTAAGGCCGGCTGATAGCCTCCTGCCACATTGCGCATAGGTGTCGGATCATCGTGTCCCATCCATACTACTCCTGCAAGGTGTGGAGTATAACCTACCCACCAAACGTCTTTGTCGTCGGAAGTAGTACCTGTTTTTCCTGCAACCGGGAATGGGAAATCCGCCAGTCTAGTTCCTGTACCTTCGGTTACGACGCTCCTTAGCATATCAGTAATTATGAAAGCTACCTGTTTGCTGATCGCACTCCACTGTTGAGGTTTATTTTCCAAAATAGTCCTGCCGTTTTTATCTACAACCTTTAAAATAGCCACTGGTTCTACATGTATGCCTTCATTTGCAAAAGTGCCAAAGGCAGATACCAGCTCCAAGGGTGTTACTCCTTTTGTAATACCGCCGAGAGCAGCTGACAGCTGCCTGTCATTTTTAGCTCCTGTCAGAATCAGGTTTTTTATGCCAAGCTTTTGAGCGTATTCAATACCCCTGTCAACTCCGATATCATTAAAAACCTTAACAGCTACAATATTTACTGAATCTGCAATGGCCTTTCTTATGGTGGTTAAACCCTTGAAGTTGTTTGTATAGTTTTTGGGAGACCATACCCCTCCAGAACCCGAAGGATAAGATACAGGAGAATCATCAACTACAGTTGCAGCGGTATATCCCATATCCACTGCAGCTGTATATACCAATACAGGTTTAAAGGTAGAGCCAGGCTGCCTAAAGGCTTGAGTGGCACGGTTAAAACCAAGTCTTTTCTGATGCTCCCGACCGCCTACTAAAGCCTTAATATACCCTGTATGAGGATCTATGATCACTGCAGCAGCCTGGGGCTGCACAACTCCATTTTCATCCTCTTTAGAATAAGGGTAATTTTTAGGATCAGATAATACCTTCTCAGCTGCTTCCTGGATTTCCATATCTACCGTAGTATATATTTTTAAACCACCTGTATATATCTTGTTATACGCTTCACTTTCCGAAATGCCTAATTCTTTTTGTAAAAGACTTGCCAATTCCTGTATCACATAATCTGTAAAATATGGAGCCTTATAATCTGCTGCCACATTTTTCAAACCAA
>JAMNZI010000167.1 GCA_023622385.1 Bacillota bacterium
TAATATTGAGAAAAGTTCCTCTATTACACGAATATTGAATTCTGTCAAATCGTTGTTTATACGATGCATAAGCTCCGGATAATCGTAAAATGCATAGAAATGATTTTCAATGCCAAAAAGGGTTCTAGGAAACCAGAAGTATCCATCCAACCACAGCCTAATAATTATTTCTCCTTTATCGTGCTTTTCCTTTAAACCTATTGCTGCTCTTTTAACATTTTCGATAATTGAATCGGTATATAGATACTGCTTTATTTCTTCGTAGGATTTCTCGTCGGTAATGATCGGCGCACCATGCGAAGAAGGTCTAGGGCATTCAGGAGATATGGCGCTGCCATTTATCATAAGAAGAGGATCTAATCCAAAATACTTAAGCGATTCTTCCCACGTCATCCCTGCAGGAAGGCCTTCATTATTCCATCGCTCTATAGTCTTGTCCCACCAGGGTGCCCATTCCACCATGGGAAGCCTATCATCTGGCTTCTCAAAATTGAGCACTTTCAGAAAACGTTCTTTTGGAGTCATATAGCTTCTGCCCCCCATTTTATTAATCCAGCATAATACTGCTTCAAATATTGTTGAAACTCCCTGTACTTTCTAAATTGCTGGCAGTATGCCTCTTTCAAATCATCATCGGGATAAACGGTGTGCATCTCGATGTCGATACTTTCATATATCTGTTCCTCACTGGAGAAATATCCTGTTTTGAGTGCCGCCAAAAATGCCGCCCCCATAAGTGCACTCTCGGCCATTGCTAAAACCCTTATAGGAATGCCGAACACGTTTGCCTTCATCTTGAGCCAATACTTATTCTGTATACCACCCCCTACAGCTATAATGTTGTCCATCTCGATATTCAGGCTCTCCTGAGCCACCTGCCTCATGTATTCGACTTCATATGCCACCCCTTCCAGGATGGCCTTGGTTATGTCATGCCTTTTGTGGTTTCTTTTAAGCCCAACGAATGCACCCTCTAAAGGTATGCTGGAAATAGGAGAGCTACCGCCAGACAAATAAGGAAAATACAATATGCCAGTGGGCCCTTCATGTGCATGCTTTAACAATCCAAATATATCGTCATAACTCAGTGGTGGATCCGATAACACATTCCTCATCCACTCAACTGAACCCCCAGAAGCCGATAATCCTCCCATCCAAAAATAATGGTCACCCACTACATGCTTACCAAAACTCAAACCAGTGCTCCACTCTATCTCCCCCAACTGTCGACCAGGTATTATACCCACCAAGGTCTCGGCCGTTCCCATAGAGTCAAGCACAGATCCTGGAGTCACCACTCCTGCACCAAAGGCGGCACACAGGTGGTCATGCCCACATATGCATACCGGTATATCCCTTGTTATATTTAGCTTTGCACGCATCTCATCTTTTAAAAATCCAATGTTCGTGCCGCTCTCGACAACCTCTGGAAAGATATCAACCCTTATACCCATTCTATTGAGCAGTTCGACATTCCACGCATTGTTTTTTAAATCATAGGCAAAAGTTCGGGCAGCCAAGGTGTAATCGGTAGCCAATACTCCGGTCAGCTTAAACGCGATATAATCAGCCGCCGATAGCCATTTGGCATTGTGGGGCAGCTCCCCTTTTTTGTTTAGCAACCACAGCAGCTTTGGGAGGCCGTGTTTGTAGCTTGCCCGCAATCCCGTCTTACAAAATACCTCCAGTTGATCTATATTGGCTTCTATAAAACGCGTCTGTTCCATGGCCCTCATATCAAACCAGGGAATAAATGGGGTATAAGGACTGCCATCCTCGAGATTTACCAATAACCCAGTCTCGGCCATACTCGTTATGCCAATAGCTACCAGGTTATAACCTTCCGCGGATGACAAAACCTTGACCATACCCTGCTGCACCGACAGCCAAATCTCTTCTGGGTCATAATAATCTCCATCGTCATCGGCATATGTTCTATCAACATACCTCGCTATATCTATGAGCCGGCCGTTGGCGTCAAAAAGCCCAACCTTACAATGAGTAGTGCCTATATCAATGCCCATAAAAACATCCTTCATGGCTTCATACTCCTCAATACATCCCTTACTTTCATCATGCCAAGCCTAGGGCTGGTCAAAAACTTGTCTTTCATGTTTTCAGGAAATCTATCCAGGGCTCTAGCCATTGAAGCCTGAGCCAGCACCACAACATCCACCTTTTGAACGAGCTCGTTGAGCTTCTGAGCAAGCACTCTGTCATGCCCTTCTCCATCACCCTGCATCAACAATTTATATGCCTCATCAACAAGAACCGGTTCTACCTTAATAGCTTTACCGGCCTTTTTAGCTTTAATCTTAACCAGATTGATAGTTGGCCTTAAGGTGGTGCTGAGGGTGGCCGCAACGCCTATCACGTTTCCCAGAGCAACTGCTCGCTCTATCATAGCCTCATCTATGCGAAGCACCGGCACGCTAAGCTTACCGTTCAGCTCATCAGCCAGCTCCCCCACAGACGAACAGGCGCTCAGTATGACATCTGCTCCCAGACCTTCAGCAATCTTTGCGTAGGTAAACCATCTATCCCTCACGACTGCAATATCACCGTCGTTTTGTATAAGCTGCGGCAGTATAGAGTCATCAAGAAGGTTTACTACAGTTACTTCAGGGATGAATTCAGCTGCCAAATCCTTTAGCATACTAATAGTTACAGGAGTTGTATGTATAATCGCAAGCCTGTTGTTCATCCCAAACACTCCTTAAATCACCGTTTAAATTTATGGTATCATGTACCGTATACTGTGTCAAACACGAGCTATATTACCACATCATTTTGAGTAAATCATTTCTTGAAGAAGCTTTTTAAAATACCCCTCAACAAGATTTTACTGAACTTAACAAGGTAGGATGCAGACATCCCGGATAGCAACTGATACAATAAAGACAAAAGTACGAC
>JAMNZI010000145.1 GCA_023622385.1 Bacillota bacterium
CAGCTGCCGGGTATCTCACAAAAGCCGTCTTAAGTTATGATACAAGGAATATTTTTAATAGCATTAGCTTAACATATTATATTTATAAGCTATCAAAGCATAAGCTGCTACGCCCTTCCAAAGAACATCTTCGTCTATGTCAAACTTTGGGTGATGGTGGGGGAAGATCACGTTCTTCTCCTTATTCCCAATGCCAAGCTGCAGAAACGCCCCGGGGATTTTCTGGGTATAAAAGGCAAAGTCTTCGCCTCCCATCGTCATTTCCGCTTCGGCGACAGGCCCAAGCATGCATAAAGCTTCGGTAACGAAATCCACAAGGTCAGGGTTATTTATGAGCGGGGGATACGGGGCTCTAAATAACTCAAAGGAAGAATTGCAGCCCCATCCCTTTGCGTAATGTTCCGTAATGGATCGCATATGATCCATCAGTTTATTCCTTAAATCGGAATCAAATGTCCTCAAGGTCCCTCTCATCTTGACGGAATCGGGGATGACATTATAGCCGTTGCTGGCCTCCAATTGGGGTAAAGTTATGACTGCCGGAAAGAAAGGGTTGACAGCTCTAGAGATAAGCTTATGAAAGGCGTTATATATATCCGCAGCGGGGGCAGTCGGGTCATTTGTCAGATGAGGATGTGCTGCGTGCCCACCCTTTCCCGTGATGCATATCTCAAATCCGTCCGAAGAGGCCATCATAGGACCCTTTCTTGTAGCCAACACTCCAGAAGGAAGCTCTACCCACACATGGATACCAAATATGGCATCGACGTCATTCAGGTGACCTTCATCCATGACTTTTTTGGCGCCGGCTCCACCTTCCTCCCCGGGTTGAAACACCAATTTGACGGTTCCGACTAGATGATCTTTTAAACTGGATATTATTTTTGCTGCGCTCATGAGCATTGCCGTATGCGCATCATGCCCACAGGCATGCATCTTACCGGGAATTGTGGATTTATAGGAAACGTCGTTTTGTTCCTCCACGTTCAGGGCATCCATGTCAGCCCGCAAAGCGACAGTGCTTTTTGCCTTGCCGGTGTTACATTCAAGGATACCTATCACCCCTGTACCTGCAGCCCTTTGCGTTGCATAGCCGCAATCCCTCAAGAAGTTCTCCACAATTTCAGACGTCCTTTGTTCCTCAAACTTTGTCTCGGGATGCTTGTGAAAATCTCTGCGCATTTCCACGGTAAACCCCTGCAGTTCTTTAGCCATATCTACAATCTTCGCATCCAAACCACGTTCGCTCATGATGATCCCTCTATTCTTCGCGTATTTCTTACAACCTTATCGCAGCTCCAGGTCCCAAGGGTAACCCCAGATAGTACCAAACCACAGCCATTGCTGTCCAGGTAATAAGGAAGAGTAATGAATAAATAAAAGTACGTGATATGACGGTGCCAACTCCCACATCTTTTTTATATACGCTCGCAAAACCCAAAATGATTGGGAAGTAAGTAAAAAGCGGAGTAAATGAATTGGTACTGGAATCGCCAATCCTGTAAAGCAATTGTGTCCACTCAGGTGTGTATCCTAAGTAATACATCATCGGCACGATTACTGGAGCTAAAAAGGCCCACTTGGTCGAACCGCTTGACAAAAACAAATTAATAAATGTGGTTATCAATATTATGGCTATGAAAAGTCCAATGCCGGTAAAATGAGCCAACTCCAAAAGATGGGCTAACTTTATTGCGAGTATTGACGCCATGTTGGTGTAAGTGAATGTATAAGTAAAATTGGCTATCGGCAACATCACCACTATGTAAGAAGCCATGGTCTTCATGCTCTCGACCATGTAATTTATCATATCTGTAGGCTTTTTTACGGTACCAACGTTCTTGCCGTAAATCCATCCCGCAATCACAAAAAACACAAATAAAATGGGTATCATGCCATTAAAAAAGATGGAGGGAACTATAGTATTCTTAACGGGATCTCGTAGAGGCCCTCCAGGTATGATCGTTAACAAAAACATTAACAGGAAAAATATACCCGCTGCCAAACCTGCCTTCTTCATCCCAGCTATTTCTTTCTCCGTAAGGGGAGTTAAATATTCGTGAGGGACCTGAGCACGTTCATACTCTTCATCCCAAGAGGCCAATTTCGGCATTGCAAACTTTATGGTAAATATGGTACCTACAATGGTTATGACAAAGACGGAAATCACCATGAAAAAATAGTTGGCAGTAGGATAGACGTTGTAATTTGGGTCCACAATTTTAGCAGCAGTATTGGTTATTCCTGCTAATAACACATCCGTACCAGCTATGAATAAGTTTGCGGTAAATCCTGAGGCAGAAGCAACGTAACCCAGTATCAAACCAAATATTGGATCCTTTTTTCTCGCATAAAAAAGGGCTGCAGTAAGAGGCGGTATTATTACCGTTCCTGCATCTGAGGCCAAGTTAGAACATATACCTATGACGAAAATGGCTGGTATCATCAACTTATCCGGAACTGACGTAAGCGTTTTCATTATGGCCGGGATAAAGCCTGCTCTTTCCGCAAAGCCAGCCGCCATCATCATGACCAGGACCAATCCCAGTGGCGGGAATTTGGTGAAATTGCTGACCATGCTCGATAATATCCAATCTAACCCTTTTCTGTTCAATAAGCTTATAATTTCAATTTTCTCGTTACCCCCTGGCGCCACGGCAGATATGCCAGAAAAAACACCCGAAAGCACAATTACGAGAAACCAAAAAAACAGAAAGATCCAAAAAATGTGAGGTAATTTGTTACCAACCCGTTCGATCCATCCTACAAACTTCGTCAAAAGGCCATTGTTTCTTGCAGTCAACGCTATCCCTCCTTCAAAAGTTTAAAGTATTGTGATTGTGTGGCACTGTTCCTTGTATTATACGAAACTTATTTTTTATTTCCAATATGCTTGACACATTTGAAACC
>JAMNZI010000210.1 GCA_023622385.1 Bacillota bacterium
GAAAAATGTTGATTTTTCAAGGTTCAGATCTCATTTTTTATGTGCGAAGTCTGAGTTATCGTATAATTTCATTAATATAAAGGAGATTTAATTATGACTAAAACCGATAATACTAAAAACAATTTTAAACCTTTCTTTCTACTAATACTAACCTCATTGCTGTGGAGCACGGGGGGAGTTTTGATAAAATTAATTGAGCTAAATCCCCTGGCAATAGCGGGATTCAGGTCGCTTTTTGCATGCATCGCATTTTTACCCTTCATAGGAAATCCTTTTAAAATTAAACTTAGCAAGCACAAATTACTATGCGCCATATTTTACGCTGGCAACGTCACTTTAATTGTAATGGCTACAAAATACACCGCATCCGCTAATGCCATACTTTTACAATACACCGCCCCCATATATGTAACCTTATTCTCCAGAATATTTCTAAAGGAAATTGTTTCTAAGAGCGAATACATTACCGTTGCCGGAGTGTTAACCGGAATTACCATTTTTACCTATGATGGGTTAACGAGCGAAGGAATGATAGGAAATATACTGGCAATGATCTCAGGAATATTATTCGCAGGAGTAATTCTATTAACAAAAAAGCTACATACGTCATCTTCATTTGAGCCTCTATTTTTGGGCAATTTCTTTGCCGCTATCATATGCAGCCCGTTCTTTTTCGGAGAAAATATGGCCATCAATCATTTTAGCTTATTAGTAATACTGGGGATATTCCAACTTGGCATACCTTACGTTCTATATGCTTTTGCAATTAAACATGTTTCAGCCGTTCAGGCCTCTTTAATAACGACGCTGGAGCCGATTTTAAATCCCATCTGGGTATTCCTGGCAACCGGCGAATTGCCAAGCATCCAATCTTTAGCCGGAGGTGTAATCGTCATACTTTTCATAACCTTTAATAATATATTAACGGGTATCGGTAGATCTAAAACTCAACATGCCAATCATGTAAAATTAGGGCAGTCGCCATCATCAAGCTCATAACTGCCCCTGAAAACGCTTGCTTATCTCTATTTAGCTTTTTGAAGCTTTTGCCCGCTCCATGATTTCCTGTATTGTAGAAGTTTTGGCATCTGCGTAGTGCTGAACGTGCCTCCACTTATTCTCTACCAAACTCTGCTTGACTTGTGCATATTTTTCGCGATCTTCCTTATTAGAACGCAACCAATCCCTAGACAGCAACATTCTATCTATTTCAGAGGCTCCCTCGCTGAATACGCTCCCTGATAGAGTACATGGAGGTTGATGTCAGTGTCCAGCCCCTTAAACATACGATGTTCAAACCACTCGGGTTCTCGAATTAGCAGTTTATACCCCGCGGCTTCTAACGCGGTGACATAGGATGCTTCATCAGCAGAATCCTTTAGGGCGATATACCGTTCAACCCGGAGACACATTCTTCAATATTGCTCAAATGTTCAGGGTAAGGCTAGAAGCACTTGCAGCAAATAATCCGCATATACCAAATCCCAATATGATATTTCCCGGGGACGTGCTTTGCGTTCCAGGCCTTGTATCCTACCCATCCTGCATGGTTCTAAATTCTAAAGCGCACCTTCCATTCGGTGCAGGTGGAACTGCCTTTATTAATTTCGCGCCCCAGGGAGGTCAATCCGTAAATATCGTAGCGACGTTACCGCAACCATCAACTTCAATAACCGGAGCATCGGGTACGGTTATTCTAGAATGTTGACAAACGCCATACCATTCCGTGATCGATGTTTTCGCATCTACTAACCTCCCCTTTGTTAGTTTCTATAATTATATACCCTTTCTAAGGATTAAGAATAAAAAAGCCGTCATCGCCATTGAATGACGTGAGGATCATCTTTATGCAATCTCGTCCTCCGGTATCCTTAGAAGCCGTGGGCTTTCTTGCGAAATGCTATATATACTTAAATCCAACCTTATTTAAATCGTTGATTATTGACAATGTAATCGTGATATTGTAAATCCTATGACTATGAACCCAAACCAATACTACTGAAATAAAGTCTTAACAAACTTGACTTTTATTTGAGCTCTGCCAGCAATTTAGCAGACAATACTGTATTGTCAAAGCTCCTTTTTAATTTTCTCTTAGCTATATTCGCTCTTCATGCTTGAATAATCTTCCTGAAAAACTCAATTGCACCTTTTATATCGCTCTCATCAGGGTGTCCTTTTGCAATTCCTCCTACTAACTTAAAAGGGCCAAATGTATCTAAGCCTCTGCATCCATATATTCCAAGCAACTGGCAGGACTTATCCCAAATGAGCCCCTTTATTTCTTTTGTATAGTCTCCTTTAACACCATAGGTATATATGAGAAATACTCGCTTTCCGTTTGGCAAGTTATTCTTGGCAAACTCCACAACCGCCTTGCTGAATTTGCCATAATATATACCGGATGCAAAACCTATTATATCATACCCGGATAAATCTGCCTCTTTACATTCCACCACGTCAATTAGCTCTATCTCCAGTTCCATATCCGCCAATTCCTTGATGGCATCTAAAAGCTTCTTTGTATTCCCATGATGCCGGGAATAGTATGCAATCGCAACTTTCATAACATCACCTCCACTTTACTTCGCCTCCAAACTAATGCCTCCTCATCTTCTTCTGGAAGCGGAAATTACCTAAATTATAAACATATTTATATGATCTTTTCTCATTCATCCTCAAGTTCAAAAGATTCTAGCGTAGAAATCGTCGGTATGGTAAAGCCGGATTTTCCTACCTTCAGAAAAACTAACCCTATGAACATGATGGCAGGAAAGATTATTGCCGCTAAAAGTCCCCAGTTCAAACTGCTTTCATCCGCAACAATTCCGGTAAACTGCGGTCCTATGGAACACCCCAAATCTCCCCCGAGCGCCAAAATTGCGAACATAGCGACTCCG
>JAMNZI010000070.1 GCA_023622385.1 Bacillota bacterium
AGCTTATCCGCCGTTTCTCCCAGCACCACCATGTGGGTGACCGTTTGGCCAAAAGCATCTATGAACTCATCGAAGCTGCTACCCTTATCCATCCCACCCGCAATGAGGACGGTAGGGCCCTTCATGGCATGTATGGCTTTTATAGAGGCATCGGGGTTGGTACCCTTTGAGTCGTTATAAAACTTAACCCCGCCAATGGTGTCCACATACTCGATGCGATGCTCCACCCCTTTAAAGGTTTTCAGGGTAACGGCGATGTCCTCTGGTGTGGCTCCCATTACCCTGGCCATTAAGGAGGCGGCCAAAGCATTTTCCAGATTATGCGCTCCCGGTATGAATATGTCCTCCACGCCGCATACGGCTTCCTTCCCTTGCCCTACATCCAGCACCACCGTGCCATCCTCTACCCAGGCACCCCTTGAGAGAGGCTTTAAGCGGCTAAAAAACAGCACCCGAGCCCGTACCTGCGCCGCAAGATCTGCCGCCGCTTCATTATCCGCATTTAAAACCACCCAGTCATCGGGGGTGCAGTTTTCAAAAATCCTGGCCTTGACGGCTATGTAATTTTCCATGGTCTTATGGCGATTGAGGTGGTCCGGCGTGATGTTGAGGATGGCAGCCACCCGAGGATGGAAGTCGCGTATGGCTTCCAGCTGAAAGCTGCTTACCTCCACCACCGCTATATCGCTTTCATTCATTTCCAAAGCCCTGCCGACAAAGGGCAGGCCAATATTGCCCACCACGTATGCATTGAAGCCGGCCTTCTTCAATATCTCCCCCGTCAGGGTTACAGTAGTGGTCTTGCCGTTGGTACCGGTGATGGCGACTATGGGCGCCCTACACAGCCTATAGGCCAGCTCCAGTTCGCTTATGACCTCTCGCCCCAGGTGCTGCGCCTTTTGGATAAAGGGCGAATCGATGGGCACAGAAGGGCTTATAACAATCAGATCAGCCTTATCAACCAAGGCATCGGGCGTATCTCCCAGGTAAAGTTCCACGTCAAGGGACTCAAGCTCCGATATGGAATCGCCCAGCTGCTGCCGCGACTTTATATCATTGGCTATGACCTTTGCACCCAAGCGCTTCAACGCCTTGATGGCAGCGATGCCGCTTCGTGCAAGGCCTACCACAAGAACAGTCTTCCCCAAGTACGTCATAGTATCCTCCCGTTATAACTGCTGATTTCTCCGGTAGTCTAATCTAGATAGTGGAAACCGGCCACCACCTATGAATGTGACAGCTCCTCCAGAAAGCATACATCCCGCAAAAGGCAAAATCTCCTTGCATAATTGCGAAAAGATCTGCAGGTCAAAGGACCACATATGATGCCAATTCCCTCATATGGCTAGAAAGCTGATGAGGCACAGCATAGCGGTTGCTATCATGAACATGGTGACCACCTTGGGCTCGCTCATGCCGCCAAGCTCAAAATGGTGATGAAGCGGGCTCATGCGAAATACCCTCTTGCCGGTCAACTTATACGACGCCACCTGTATTATGACCGACAGCGCTTCTGCCATATATACGCCGCCGATTATGGGCAAAAAGAGGGGAAGTTTTAGCAAAACGGCTAGGGCTACAACCGCTCCACCCAAGCCCATTGAGCCGGTATCCCCCATAAATACTTGCGCAGGATAGGCGTTAAATCGCAAAAAGCCCAAGCACCCTCCGGTTACGGCGCCGGCAAACACCATGAGGTTTTGGTAGTTTACCGCCAAATACTCCAGGCCTTCCTGCCGCAGGGAGGAAGCTAGGTACGCCGCCAAAATGCTGAAGGTAGCCGCCACTATGAGGGTGACGCCCGAAGCTAAGCCGTCCAACCCGTCATTCAAATTTACGCTGTTGACGGTACCCACTATTACAAACGTCATGAATGGGATGTACATGATGCCCAGGTCCCATTCCCATTTAAAAAACGGGATGGTGACGGCGCTACCCACATGGGTATAGGCATAATAAGAAAACAAGACTCCGATGGTGATCTGTGCCAGCATCTTCTGATAAGCCTTAAGCCCCAGCGATCTGCGCCTGGCTATCTTGATATAGTCATCCACAAACCCTATAAGCCCGAACCCCAGCATCATCAGTAGGGCTGCCAATATAAAATCCAGGCTGCCTCTGGCCAATAAGAGGGACGCTATGCAAATCGGTATTAGAAATATTACTCCTCCCATGGTAGGAGTGCCGGCTTTTTTCAGGTGAGTCTGTGGTCCTTCATGGCGCACATGCTGACCAAATTTGAGCCTCCTAAGCATGGGTATAGCAACTACTCCGGTGGCCAGCGAAAGCACAAACGATATTATCACCGCATATATCAATGAGCCCAAGGTTTATACCCCCCTTTTAAGAGGTAGGAAACCACTTCTTCCATCTTCATTCCCCTTGACCCTTTTACTAATATTGTATCGCCGCTTTGGACAATTGTGCTTAACAAGTTTATTACATCTTTATTACAGCTGCAATGGTGTACGCTTGAAGGCGGCATACCAGCCGCCATTGCTTCCATGCCTATCCATTGGCTGTTCTGACCGCGGGTGATCAGCACATCTACTTTGTTTTCCACCACCGCCCTGCCCACCTGGCGGTGCCCTTCTTCGGCATAATCCCCCAACTCCAACATATCCCCCAGCACGGCGATCCTACGCCCTCCCGGCATGTCCCTTAAGACCGAAAGGGCCGCTTTCATGGAATCGGGGCTGGCGTTGTACACATCATCGATGACCACAACGCCCTGCTCTGTCTCCCAAATATTGAGCCGCATGTTGCCGGGCTTAAACGCCCTCAGGGCCTCCCTAATCTCATCAAAGCTTACCCCAAAGAGCCGTCCCACGGCGATGGCCGCCAGGCTGTTATATACATTGTGCCTTCCGGGCAAAGAAAGCTCAAACGGATGCTCTCCATATTCGCTTATCACTTTAAACCTGGTGCCTGATCCCCCCGTACTTATGTCCACGGCCCTGAAATCTACTCCCTGCCCCGTGCCAAAAAGCTTAACTCCAAATGGGAAGCGCTCTTTTACTTTCCACAGCATGTCATCATCGCCGTTGAGCACTGCGATCCCATTTCCAGGGAAATAATCGAAGATCTCCAGCTTTGCCTTGAGTATGTTTTCCCTGCTGCCTAATTTTTCTACGTGGGAAACTCCTATATTGGTGATGACTCCCACGCAGGGAAGAGCCGCTTCAGCCATTCGGTGGATCTCCCCGAATCCGCTCATGCCCATCTCCACTACCGCTATCTCGTGGTGTCGCTGTATCCTAAACAACGTCAATGGCAGGCCAATTTCGTTGTTGAGGTTGCCCTCGGTTTTGAGGACGCTGTAGCGGGCCGAAAGGACGCAATATATCATGTCTTTGGTGGTGGTTTTACCCGTACTGCCCGTCACCGCCACTACGGGGATGTTGAACTTTCTTCTATAATAACCGGCAAGGCGCTGAAGAGCTGCAAGGGTGTTATCCACCTCAATGATGCTCATATCATCTGGAAGCTGAGGCAGCCGGCGCTGGACAATAGCGGCCTTTGCGCCTTTTTCTGCCGCCTGGTGGACGAAGTCATGGCCGTCAAACCTATCGCCCATCAAACATACAAACAGCTCTCCCGGCTTTATGTTCCTGCTGTCGGTGCTTACCCCTGCTATGGAGGCTTCTAAACCGCCTTTGATCAACCTCCCCCCGGTAGCCTCCAGCACCTCCTGCATCGATATGGGTTCCATCAAACCTTCTCCTTTCCCAGCAGCTCAGCAACTATTTCCCTTTCATCGAAGGGGATTACCCGGTTGTTCTTCAATATCTGGTAGGTCTCATGGCCTTTGCCGGCAAGTATGATCACATCCCCTGCCCTGCCATGGTTTAAGGCATAGGCGATGGCCTCCCTGCGGTCCTCGATGACCACATAGGGGCAGGTGGTCTTCTCGATGCCGGGTATGATTTGCTGGATGATGGCCATGGGCTCCTCATTGCGCGGGTTATCAGAGGTAACGACGCAAAAGTCGGAATACTTCCCCGCTACCTCACCCATTATGGGCCGCTTTGAAGGGTCGCGGTCGCCACCACAGCCAAACACCGTAATTACACGTCCCTTCGTGAAGTCCCGTGCCGTCTTAAGCACGTTTTCCAGCCCATCGGGCGTATGGGCATAATCTATTATCACCGAATACTCGGTGCCGGTATTTAAAAGCTCGAACCGTCCCGGAACGCCCCTCACCTTTTCCAGGCCGGCCTTTATGTATTTAGCGGGCACTCCCAAGGAATGGCATGCTGTAGCAGCGGCCAGGGCATTGTACACGCTGAAAAGCCCGGGGATATTTAGGCTTACCATAGTGGTTTCGTCGGGTAAAAACAGCTGGAAGGACACTCCCCTGGAAGTAATCTCTATGTCCCTTGCAAACACCTGCGCCGTCCCGCTTATCCCATATGTCCACAGCTTCCCCGTTACCCTCCCTGCAAACATCCTCCCGGTCTCATCGTCGATGTTTATGGCAGCCTGCCTGCTCTGCAAGAACAGCTTTGCCTTGGCCTCACGATACTCCTCAATAGTATGATGGAAATCCAGGTGGTCCTGGGTCAAATTGGTGAATACGCCCACCTCAAACTCCACGCCGGCCACCCGCTTAAGGCTCAACGAATGCGAGGACACCTCCATCACAATGGCATCTACGCCCTCATCCTGCATATCCCTAAAAAGCCTTTGCAGGTCCATGGATTCGGGAGTGGTTCTTTCTGCATGAAGCATCTTGGAACCTATCATGTTGGCAATGGTCCCGATAAGCCCAACTTTTTTGCCCGCTTCCTCAAGCACCGATTTTATCAGATAGGTCACCGTAGTCTTGCCGTTGGTACCGGTCACCCCGATTATGGGTATATCCCGCGCGGGATACCCGTAAAAGATTTGTGACATCAAGGCCATGGCCAGGCGCGTATCCTCGACAAATACCTTGGTAACGTGCGGGGGTAGAGGAACGTCTTTACGCAGCACCACGGCATGGGCCCCTTTGGATACCGCCTCACCGGCAAAATCATGCCCGTCAAACCGAAAGCCTTCAATGCAAAAGAACAAAGACCCCGGCGTAACCTTGCGCGAATCATAATATATGGCATCTATCTGCTTATCCACATCGCCCTCTATGCTAAAATTTGGTATTCCCTTTAGCAACTCCTTAAGCAACATCTTCGCCATCCTCCTATTATATGTCACATACCTATTTAAAGTATTATTTACATATCATGGTAACGTTATTCGCTATCTTGATCCTGGCCGCTTTGCTGCCTTTCCGATGGCAGTGCAAACCGTACCGTCACTTCAGTGCCCTCCTCAACCTGCGTCCCGGGCGCCGGGTCTTGTTCCACCGCAATTCCCGAACCTTCTATTTTAAGCATTAACCCTTCCGAAACCAGGATTCGATTGGCCTCGCGAATGGATTTGCCCAGCACATTGGGCACCGTTACCATTCCCTCAGCAGGCGACTCTCCAGGCTGTTCCTCAGTCTGCCCTTCAGCCTGCCCCTGTACCTCTCGTTCAGTATAAAGCAAAACGGTGGTGCCCGAGATGACCTTTGCACCCGGCTTGGGCATCTGATCTTTTACGATGCTCCCTGACTCATCAGCCAAATACTCCAGCCCTACCCCTTTGAGGGCTTGGGTAGCCTCCTTCAAACTCATTCCTATTACGTCAGGCACTTCCACCTGCTGCACATCTTCCTGCGTATCCTCATCAAATACCGGCTCAACGCCCAGATACTTAAGGGTATCCTCAAGGATGTTCTTCACATAAGGCGCCGCTATAATGCTACCGAAAGTAACGGGCGCCTGTGGTTCATCCACCATAAACAGCACGACGACCCGTGGGTTGTCAGCGGGTGCAAAGCCGATAAAGGACGATATATTCTTATTGGGTATGATCTTGCCCCCGGGCCCATATTTCTGCGCCGTGCCGGTCTTGCCTCCTACCCTATACCCGGGAATGTAGGCATTCCTTCCGCTTCCATCGGTCACAACGCTTTCCAGCACTTCCCTCATGATCTTGGAGGTCTCGGGCGATATCACCTGCCGCACCTTCTGCGGGGTGACGGTTTTGACTACCCGTTCGGTCTCAAGGCCATTTTCGTCGACCACCACCTCGCGGAGCTCCTTGGCGATATATGGTTTCATCAGGTTGCCGCCGTTTATGACGGCCGAAACCGCCGTGATGAGCTGAATGGGCGTAACGGAAATGGCCTGCCCGAACCCCATCCTGGCCAGGTCAACGTTTTTTGCAGTCTCCTTCGACATTATGATGCCTCTCTCTTCGCCCAGTACGTCGATCCCCGTTGGCTGGCCAAACCCAAATTGGTCCAAGTAGTGGTAAAACTTATCCTTGCCCAGCCTCAATGCCAGCTCCATAAAAACCGGGTTACACGAATTTTGTACGGCCTCAGGGAAAGTCTCGTGGCCGTGGCCGCCAGCGCGCCAGCAGCTTATCCTCTGCCCGTCCACCATCTTATACCCCGGACAACTGAAGGTGCTGTTTAAGCTGACAACCCCCTCTTCCAGGGCCGCAGCGGCAGTTATTATCTTAAAAGTAGACCCCGGATCGATGTTGTCCTTACACACAAAGTTCTTCACGTAATTCTGCATCTCTTCAAAATTGCCCACATCGCGCGGCGGGTTATTGGGATCGAAAGTAGGCCAGTTTGCCAGCCCCAGTATTTCACCCGTATTGGGGTCCATGGCAACGGCATACACCTTCTTGGGGTTGTACTTGGCAACTACGTTGTTGATCTCCCTCTCGATGAAATACTGTATAACCTGATCGATGGTGAGCACCAAATTAAACCCGTTGATGGGCGGAATATACCTGTCTACATTGTAAGGCATTTCCCGGCCCGCGGCATCGGTCTCCATCAATATTTTCCCGGGAAACCCTTTCAGATACTTGTCATAGTAAAGCTCTATGCCCTCTTGGCCTTTTAATCCTTCCCCCGGCTCTGCATATTTCATGGTAAACCCTAAAACATGAGCAGCCAGGCTACCGTTGGGATAATATCTCTTGGGCTCTTCGGTGAAGTCAAGGCCCTTGATATTTAGGGCTCGGATCTTGTTAGCGGTCTCCCTGTCAACCTGGCGCTTTATCCATACGTATGTATTTGAGGTATTGGATAGCTTCTTATATAGCTCCTCTTCGTCCAGCTCAAGAATGGGCGCGATCAAAGAAGCCACCTTCCGCGGATCGCTTATCTGGCTGGGCCTTGCCGCTATGGACTCGGAAGTAGCGCTCTGTGCCAGAATCTTGCCATTCCTATCCTTGATAACCCCTCTTTTCGGGAAGACATCCAAATCGCGGGTCCACTGGTCCGCCGCTTTTTTCTGAAGGTCCACCCCCCATACCAGCTGTATGTATCCTACCCTTATGGTTAAGGCAAAAAAAATTAGAGTAAATCCCAGCAACAGGGCCACCAACCGCTTTCTGTTGGTAACTCCTGGTAATGCCACGGAATTACCACCCCCCTTGCTTCACCCCTCAGTCGATCAATCTCAGAATGAAATCCCATATATCGGTCTCCTGGTGCTTTGCCACCTCTGCCTGCTTCTGCTCTACCCCATCCTCGGGAAGCTCAACATACTGTATCTGCGTTTGATCGGGATAATACATGTGAAGCTGATTTTTAGCAACTTCCTCTACCTTTTTCAAATCCTCGCTTGCCGCCAACTCCAGCTTTAACAGCTCGCTTTGTTTGAAGGCTTGATCGAGCCTTTTTTCAAGCTCGAGGATCTGCTGATGATTTTCTGCAATGGTAGCATGTCGGCTAACTACCAGGAATGCCATAGCAAATCCTAGCGCTACCAAAATTACAGGCTTTACCCTTGTGGCAAGCTTTGCCTTGGGTTTAGCCTTTGGCTTGGGTTTGACTTCCCTTTGGGGTTTAGGTAGCTGTTCTACCTGATATTGCCGTTTTTGAGCTACTACCAATTTTATTCATCCTCCTTATCTTTTATGTATCCTCATTCCTGGTAGCCATTCATAACTTTTGGCAGCACCTCGCCTTAGCGCTGCGCGAACGAGGATTGACAGAGACCTCCCTTGAGGTAGGGGTCACCGGCTTGCTGGTCAGCACCTCCACCACAGGCCGCCTACCGCAGATGCAGATGGGAGAATCAGGGGGACATGTACACGGGTTGCTCAAACTGCGGAACATTTGCTTCACTATCCTGTCTTCCAGCGAATGAAAGGATATTATACACAGCCGTCCGCCCGGCTTAAGAGCTTCTACCGCGCTTTCTATTGCCCTGGGAAGCAACTTAAGCTCCTGGTTTACCTCTATGCGTATGGCCTGAAAGGTACGCTTTGCAGGATGCGGACCTTTCCGCCTGGCCGCAGCGGGTATGGCCTTCTTTATGACATCCACCAGCTGCCCCGTAGTCTCGATAGGTCTACTGCTTACTATGAACTCGGCTATGCGTTTGGCCCACCGCTCTTCTCCGTATTCCCTGATGACCCGTTCCAGCTCTTGCTGCGAATATTCGTTGACCACATTGTAAGCGCTGAAAGTTTGTGTAGGGTCCATTCTCATGTCAAGGGGTGCATCCTGCATATATGTAAAACCTCGAGCTGCCTCATCCAACTGATAAGATGAAACGCCAAGATCCAGTAGCATCCCATCGACAGCATCTATTCCAAGGCTTTTGAGCACCTCTTTTACATCGGCAAAATTGGCATGCACCAGTTTAAAACTGCCTTGAAATTCCTCCAACTTTTTCTGTGCTGCCTCCAACGCATTGGGGTCCCTATCGATGCCGATTAAAAAGCCACCGGGAGTTATCCGCTTCAGTATCTCGTAGGCATGGCCTCCGCCACCCACCGTTCCATCTACCATGACCTGACCAGGATGGCAATCCAAAAGTTCGAGCACCTCATCAAGCAACACAGGCGTATGGCTGAACTCCATCTATCCACTCCTCCAGCTATCAGATACCAAGCTCCGCCATCCTCTCCACAATCGCTTCATGGTCAAGATTTGAAGCGCTGTTATACTCATCCCATTTATCCTTGCTCCAAATCTCCACTCGGGTAGATACTCCTATTATGACCACATCCTTTTCCAGACCAGCATACTCTCTCAAATTAGCCGGGATGAGAATCCTCCCCTGCTTGTCTAACTCGCACTCACAGGCGCCCGCAAAAAAGAAGCGTATAAAAGCGCGGGCATCCTTATTGGTTAAGGGAAGTGAACGGAGCTTCTTTTCTAAAATGCTCCATTCCTCATTGGGGTATGCAAACAGGCAATGGTCCAAGCCTTTCGTCAGCACGAACCTTTCGCCCAGACCTTCCCTAAACTTGGCCGGCATTATGACCCGGCCTTTGGGATCTATCGTGTGCTGGTACTCCCCAATGAACAAGCCCCCACCCCCTTAACCTATTATTCCACCACTTCTCCCCACTTTCAACCACTTTTTATGATTATTTCTCTAAAACTTTTTAAAATCCTGCTAGCTTTAAGTAAAAAAATAAAAATTTAATTCTTAAGTCCCGCAATATGTATCTTTTGAAACAAAAGCCCCGCCCCTGAGGTACTACTTCTCTAGTACCTCAAGAGCAGGGCTTACACCTAGCAACCGCAGCATCTACAACATCTTGGAATTGCTTTGTTAGCGCCTTAAGGGTAGAACTTAATACCTAGGCAATGCACTGATATACCAGCTGTTTCTCATAGAGTTGACGGTACAGGCCTCCCTTTTTGAGCAGCTCATCATGGGTGCCCATCTCCTTTATCCTGCCTTTGTCAATCACTATGATCTTATCGGCATTTCTTATGGTGGACAGCCTGTGGGCTATGATTATGGTGGTCCTTCCCTCAGATATATTGGCCATGGCCTGCTGAATGGCCATCTCGGTCTCGGTATCGATGTTGGCCGTTGCCTCGTCCAACACGAACACCGCAGGATTGAAGGCTACCGCCCTTGCAAAGGATATGAGCTGCCTCTGCCCGGCCGAGAAGGTACAACCCCTCTCCTTTACCTCCTCATCATATTTATTGGGTAGGGACTCGATAAACCTGTCGGCGCAAACCAGGCTGGCCGCCCGCACTATGTCCTCATCGGTTATGGAAGCGTTTTTCAAGCGTATGTTGGATTTGATATCCCCCGAAAACAGAAACACGTCTTGCATTACCACCGCTATTTGTCGCCTCAGATCCTTCAAGTTGTACTCCCGTATGTCCACCCCATCGAGCAATATCTTTCCTTTTTGTATATCGTAAAATCTGGCCATGAGGCTTATAATGGTAGATTTTCCCGAACCGGTGGCTCCCACAAAGGCTACCGTCTGACCCGGTTCGATCTTAAAGCTGACATCCTTTAGCACCCAGTTCTCATCGTCATATGCAAACCACACGTTCTTAAACTCGATCTCTCCGCTGATGCGCTTGACATGCCTTCCGCTCTCCATATCCTCCAAAAACTCTCGGGTATCCAGCACGTCGAATATGCGCTCGGCTGAAATCAAAGCCGACTGTATGGACGTATAGAATTCGGCGATCTCGTTGATGGGCGCAAAAAACTGCCTGATATAGGTTATGAAGGCATAGAGGACACCTATCTCCAGGTATCCGCCGGTGATCCTGCCGCTGGCGTACCATATCATCACCGCGATGACCAAAGTGTTTATGACTTCTATGATAGGCCTCCCTAAGCTGTTTAAAACCACTTCCCTGAGGCTGGTATCAAAATACTCCTTATCAAGGTTTTGAAATTCTCTAAGCTTTTCCTTTTCCCTGTGAAAGATGCGCACCAGCTTCATGCCGGATATGTTCTCGGCCAAAAACCCGTTTATCCTGCCTATGAGCACCTTCATCCTCATGAAGTTCTTTCGCGCCGCCTTCCTATATATAAAGGTAACCAGCGCTATCAATGGAATGCTGCACATGCTGATTAGCGCAAGGGAAGCATCCATGGCAAACATGGTGGCTACTATGCCCGATATCATTATCAAATCCCTTACGGAATTGACCAGCACTCCCGAAAATATTTCATTCAAAGCATCCACGTCGTTCGTCACCCTGGTGAGGATCCTGCCCGACGAGTTCCTGTCAAAAAACTTCATGGACATGTTCTGTATATGGGTAAAGAGCTGGTTTCTCATGTCATACATTATTTTTTGGCCGATATATGTCAGCATATAGGTCTGGGAATAGGTGAGTCCGCATCCTACCAGCACAACTGCCAAATACAGCAGCCCCATGCGCATGAAGACGTCAGGCGCGTATATCTTCAAAGCCAGATAGTTGTCTATCACATGCTTTATGATATACGGCTTTACGAGCGTGGCCCCGTTTATCAAAAATGCGAACAGTATGTTCAAAGCCAGAAGCGGCAAATAAGGCTTAAAATACCTAAGCAGCCTTAGAAATAAAGCTTTTTTAGGCCTGCGCAAAGTGTATTCGCTGTCCATCCTATATTCCATCTCTGTTACCCCCTTGCCTGTAACAACAGATTATCCTCAACCTGTTCTATCTGAGACCTGTACAGGTTGTAATAAGCTCCTTTGAGCCTCATCAGCTCCTCATGGGTACCCCTTTCAATGATCCGTCCCTCATCAAGGAATATGATGTAGTCACAGTACCTCACCACCGAAACGCGGTGGGATATCACTATACCCGTCCGCCCCTTTAGCACATTTTTAAGGTTTTCCAAAATCTTTTGCTCGGTCTTGGTATCCACAGCCGAAAGGCTGTCATCGAGTATAAGTATAGAAGGGTCTTTGATGATGGCCCTGGCTATGGAAACCCTCTGCTTCTGGCCGCCCGATAGGGTTACTCCTCTTTCACCCACCACGGTATCAAACCCTTCGGGGAAGGACATTATCTCATCGTAAATGCCCGCCATTTTGGTAGCATGTTCAATCTGGCGGTCGCTGTATATGGGCTTGAAAAATTGTATGTTGTTCTTTATGGTAGTGGAGAAAAGGAAATTGTCTTGGGGTACATAGCCTATGCTTTCCCTCAATACCTTTAACGGTATATGATTTATATCCCTTCCCCCTATGAATATGTGGCCATCCTCCACCTCGTATAGCCTAAGCAGTAGATTGACTAGGGTGGTCTTGCCGCTACCGGTCCTGCCCAGTATGCCCAAAGTTTCGCCTTCTTTGATCTCCAGATCGATACCCTGCAAAACTTTTCTGTCTGTGCCCGGGTAGGCAAACGTCAAATCCTTTATGACGATATGTCCTCTCAACTTTTCCTTCTCCGTCGTATCGTCTGCCGCCTCATCTTTTAATCCAAAGAGCGATACGGTAGCCAGAGCATTCTCCGCATCCCTTTCGCTGCGTTCACAGAATATCCTATCAAGCCGCTGGACCGATGCAAACCCCCTCTGCCATACATCTATAATCCTACCTATGCTTATGATAGGCCCCATGATTATCGTTATATATGAGCTGAATGCTACATAGTCACCCAGGGATATCACGCCTTTTGCCACCAGCCCGCTGCCATATATGATAAACAGCACCGTGCTTATCCCGAAGGTCAGCTGGGTGATCGGCCTCAATATGGCCGATACCCTGGTCAAGCTCATCTGGGTATCAACCCTGGCCTGATTGTATTTCAAGAAATCCTGAACCTCTTCCTCCTCCTGCGCAAAGGCCTTTACCACCCTGATGCCCGATATGTTTTCCTGGACCTTGCCGGATATTTCAGCAAAAGCCCTTTGTACCGCTCCAAACCTCTCCTTGATCTTCTTCCGTAAAAAGTATATGACCATCACTATGATGGGCGCCGGGGCAACGGCCATCAACGTCAATACGGGGCTTATGGTCCTCACCATGATCATAATCGACATGGTGTTGACCACCAAGCCATCCAGCACCGAAGTGAATCCGAAACCAAAGACCCGCCTTATGGCCTGAATGTCGTTTATGGCGTAGGCTATTAGATCTCCCGTCTTGTTGTTATCATAAAAGGAAGCCGGAAGGGTCTGCATGTGCCCGAACAGCTTCTCCCTCAAATAACACTCGAGGTATCTGTTGTTGCCAATCAAGAAATACCTCCAGGTAAATCTTAGAATGAATACGGCCACGGTCGCAGCCACCAGCATAATAAGGTATTTATTGGTAACAGAGGTGGGCATCCTGTCGTTTATGCTGTCGGTCACATACCCCATTATCTTGGGTATCATGGATGATATAAAAGACGTGATCAATAGAATAATTATACCTATTATATACCTCCACTTAAACTGCTTTACAAACTCCCACAGCAGCTGCGTGGTCTTCATGATATACGAGCGCAACAGACTCCTTCTCCCTCAAGATGGGGATGAATGCGCTCTTCCCTCCTTTCTAACGTTAACGCCTTTCATCAACGCCTTTGCTTCCTATAATCCTTAACTTGGCTCGTTTGGCATTATCGTGTAAATCTTAACCTGATACCTTTGGCACCGCAGTATAAACCTTAACCTGCCTGGCGCCGTCGCGTATGTCGCACTGTAAAAAGCCGCCATACGTTCCAACGGGATTGAGTAACTTTTTTTAAAATCGCTCAAAAAATTGCCTTTAAGACGATTCCCTTATGACGAATTCCGAAGGCAGTACAACAGTAGAAGCCGTCTCCCCATTATCGATGGCTTTAAGGACCATCTCGGCCGCTTTTAAGCCCATGTCATAAAGGGGAAGCTCAATGGACGAGAGGGTGGGGTGAATGAGCTCAAAGAAATTGGACGAACCCACGGCCACAATTCTCACGTCCTGAGGTATCCTTATGCCCAACATGTGGCACGACTTTACGGTCAACATGCCAAACCGCGGAGAAGCCGCAAGTATGGCATCAGGGCTACAGCCCTTCCTTTCAAATAGCCCCATTATGGCTCGGCATAGCTCGCCGTTATCATGCCCTCCCAAAACTGTAAGCTCATCCTTCACCTCATAGCCGTGCAAAGCCATGGCTTCTTTAAAAACTTCCAGCCTTCTATCGTTGGGGCGC